>JACPDI010000020.1 GCA_016184105.1 Acidobacteriota bacterium | reverse complement strand
TCACCGGGCCCAGCAGGCCGGCCAGCACGGCCCGGGCCAGGAGCTCGGGGTCGCTGCCGGCCAGGGCCCCGGCCACCATCACGTCCACGCGCTCCAGGCGGCCGGGGTCGAGCTGGACGCTGAAGCGGCCCAGGCGGTCGGCCAGGACCACGAAGGGACGCAGGGCGGCCACCGCGGCCGGGTCGCCCAGCGGCACGTTGACGGCGTGCTCGACCAGCTCGCGCGCCGAGTCGGCCGTGAGCGTGCCATCGGCCAGGCCCTGTTCGTAGAACCGGAGCAGGTGCTGATCCAGGTGCCCGGGGTTGAAGGCGTCCCATCCATTCAACTCCGTGATCACGCCCAGGTGGCAGAACCAGTAGGCCTGCAGCGCTTCCCAGAACGTGCGCGGCGCGTGCGCAGGCACGTGCCGGCACACGGCGGCAATCTGTTCCAGCTCGCTCCGTCGCGACGGGCTTCGCTCCTGTTCGACCAGTGCCAGCGCGCGGTCGGCGTGCCGCTCGGCGAACCGGATGACCGCGGCGGCCGCGAGGCGCATCCCGGCGAGCGCCTCGCGCTTTTCCCACGCCTCGGGGTCGCGCAGGCCGTCGATCGACGCCGCCACGCGATCGATGTCGGCGATGAAGTCGAGCAGGCCGCGGCTGTAGATCTTGTCGTCCAGCACCGTGTGGCCCGGCGCGCGCTGTTCCATGAACTCGGTGAAGATGCCGGCCTCGTACGCGGTGTGCCACTCGGGCGCCAGCGCCTCGAACATGCGGTCGCGGAGCGATCGCCCGTGCCAGTAGGGGATCACAATCCGCTCGTAGTCGGCGAGCACCTCGTCCGGCACCACGTACCAGGTCTTCGGCCGCGAGTTGAGGATCCGCAGATCCTCGAGACTGTGACACGTCAGCTCGGGGAACGTGGGCACCACCTTGGGCGCCGGTCCGCGCTCGCCGACGATGAGTTCCCCCTCGCCGATGAAAATCGTCTGGTGCTCGACGAGGTGGCGCAGGGCCAGGCCGCGCATGACGGGCGGCGAATACCGCCCTTCGTGCCCGCGAGAGAACCCGGTCATCAGGACGGCGCGCTCGGAGGAAATCGTTGGCTTCGCCTCCAGGCTTCGGCAACGCAACGTTTCAGTACGGGACGTCATCTCATCCTCCGATGATCGTATCGAGGCCCTTCCGCTCGAAGATCGTCGCCAGGTCGCGCATGCGCGAGGGATCCGGCGGCGTCACCGACGCGAGGGCATACGGTCGCCCGAGACGCTCGAACTTGGCGCTGCCGGTCCGGTGATACGGCAGCAGGTGCACGCGGCGCACGCCAGGGTTGGCGGCGGCGATGCCGGCCGCCGTCTCGAGGCAGCGCTCGTCATCGGTGAACCCCGGCACGATCGGAATCCTCAACCAGATATTCCGATGCTCGCCCCCGAGCGCCTCCAGGTTGGCGAGAATCGGCTTGAGCGGCAGGCCCGTGTACTCGGCGTGCCGCCGGTCGTCGGCGATCTTCAGGTCGTAGAGAAACACGTCCACCAGCGGCGCGATGGCGAGCAGCGCCTGGCGCGATCCGGCGCCGCACGTGTCAACCGCCGTGGACATTCCCGCCTCCCGGGCGCCCCGCAACAGTGCGTGAACGAAGCGGGCCTGCGAGAGCGGCTCGCCACCGGACACGGTCAGGCCGCCGCCGGAATCCTCGAAGAACACGCGATCGAGCTGCACCTCGCGCAGGACCTCGGCGACCGCCATGCGACGGCCGGCCAACTGGCGCGCGCCCGTCGGACAGGCCTGAGCGCAGGCACCGCACGCGGTGCAGAGCCGCGCGTCGGCTCCGTTCGGGCACGTGCGGATGCAGGTGCCGCACGAGAGACAACGCTCGCGCAGGTACAGCAACTCCGGCCACGGCGACAGGCTCTCGGGGTTGTGACACCACACACACCGTGCCGGGCATCCCTTCAGAAAGACCGTCGTCCGGATCCCGGGTCCGTCGTGAATGGCGAAACGTTGAATGTTGAAGATGCGGCCGGCCGGCGGCTCGCGAGGCTCACATGACACTCCGGGTCAGCCCTCCGTCCACCAGCACCGACGCGCCCGTCATGTACGACGAGGCGTCCGACAGCAGGAAGGCCGCGACCATCCCGAATTCCTCCGGCGTCCCGTAACGTCCCATGGGGATGGTCCCCATCGACCGGCTTCGCTGCTCGTCGGCCGTGAGCCCGTTCCGGCGGCCGTTCACCTCGTCGAGCTGCCTCACCCGATCGGTGTCGATCCGTCCCGGAATGATCTGGTTCACGCGAATGTTCATCGGCGCCAGTTCGAGCGCCAGCGTCTTGGCCAGCGCGCTCACCGGCGCGCGCAGCACGTTCGACAGCGCCAGATTCGCGATCGGCTCCTTCACCGCCGACGAAGTCGCCATCAGGATGCTGCCGCCGCCGCGTTGCTCCATCGCCGGCACCACCAGGCGCACGAGCCGGATGACGCTCAGAACGAGCTGCGCGAACGCCGCGTTCCACGCCGCGTCGTCGAACGCAAGCGCGGGACCGGCCGGCGGGCCGCCCGTGTTGGACAGCAGCAGGTCCACGCCGCCGAAGCGCTCGGTGGTCGCGTTGTACCACCGCTCGATGCCGTCAGCCGCGCTGAGGTCGGCGGGCACGGCGACCACCTCCGCGCCGGTTTCCTGCACGAGGCGGGAAGCCGCGCCGGCAAGCGCGTCGGCGTTGCGTGCGGCGAGCGACACGTGCGCCCCCTCGCGCGCCAGCGCGTGCGCCACGGCGTATCCAAGGCCGCGGCTGCCGCCCCCCACCATCGCCACTTTTCCGCTCAGCCCGGGAATCATGCGGGCAACTTCACCCAGGCCAGCACGCGATCGAGCGCCTCGCGCGTTCCGCGATCGAGCGTCCCGCCGGGCGCGCGGATCCCCGCGTGGCGGATGGCGCCGCGCCTCCGCAGCACTTCCTTGCGAATGGCCATGCCGATGCCCTCCTGGAACTCGAAGCGCATGAGCGGCACGGCGCGATAGAACGCGTCGGCAGCCTCGTCGACGCGGCCCGACCGGAACAGCGCGACGACCTTCACGAGGATCTCCGGGTAACTGAAGCCGGTCATCGCGCCCGCCGCGCCCGCCAGCAGCTCCTCGATCAGGAACACGCCACCAAGCCCGCCTAGAATCCGGACGTCGACGCCGGCCGACGCCTCGAGGATCCGCGCCGTCTTGAACGGCGTCGGCGGGTCTTCGAGCTTGATCGTCCTGGCGGCCGCGACCTCGCGCGCGATGCGCGCCAGCAGCGCCGGCTCCATGGCGTACCCGGAAATCGGCGGGTAGTCCTGTACGACGATCGGAACGTCCACCGCCGCCGCCACCTCGGCAAAGTGCCGCGTGACGGCGTCGGAGTTGATCTTCAGCATGCGCGGCGGCGAGATCATCACCGCCGTCGCGCCCGCGCTCTTCGCGCGCCGCGTGTACTCGATGCAGAGCCGCAGCCCCTCCGCCGTGGTTCCGGCGACGACCGGCACCCGGCCGTTGACCTGCGCCAGGATCGCCTCCAGCACGCGATCGCGTTCGACCTCGTTGAGACGCGCCACCTCGCTGGTGACACCGAGCGCGGTCACGCCGTCCACGCCGGCGGACAGGAAGAGATCGACGACGCGCTTCAGGCTCGCGTGGTCGATCTCCCCTGCCTCGTCGAAAGGCGTCGGGACGACGGAGTAGACGCCGCCGATGGTCATCGGGCTACTGGGATGTGGTCGAGCGCCGCGTGCGCGCAGCGCGCGCGGTCGTCATGGCGTTGGGATCCCCCGGCTTCACGAACCCCGAGTAGTTGTTGACGATGCGGCCGTTGTACGACATCAGGTCGGTGCCGGCCGGGTTCAGGAGGCGCAGGTTCTCGAGCGGGTTGCCGTTGACCACGAGCAGGTCGGCGATGTACCCGAGCCGCACGCGCCCGAGCCGATCCTCCATTCCGATGACCTTCGCGCCGTTGACCGTGGCGTGCTTGATCACTTCGAGGGGGTGGAAGCCCGCCTCGTGCTGCAGCTCCAGCTCGCGCGTCATGCCGAATCCGTACAGCGATCCATACAGGTACCCGGCGTCGTCACCCGTGGTGATGATCCCGCCCTTTCGCCCGAACTCGTAGAGCGCGTCCATCCAGACCTGGTAGTTCTTGCGCCACTTGGTTTCGTTCGCCTCGGTCCAGCCGATCCAGAACGTGCCGTGGCGGGTCATGCTCGGCACGTAGTAGTCCTCGAGCGACGGATGCAGGTAATCCTTGTACCAGGGCAGGTTCTGCGCCTTGATCAGATCGCGCGACGCCTCGTAGGTGGACAGCGTCGGGCTCCACGCCACCCCCTTCTTGACCATGTCGTCGAGCAGCGCCGACATCTTCGCCGGGTTGTAGTTGTTCTGGATGTACAGCTCGCCCGCGCGGCCGAAGCGATGGATCTCGTTGTTCGAGTTGTGCTCCGGCGGGAAGTCCTGGATGCCGTCGAGCGCCGCGTCGCCCACACCGTAGAAGTGCTCGATGCAGTCCACGCCCAGGTCCACGTAGTCGCGCGCCGTCGTCTCATCGACCGCGATGTGCGTGGTCGTCCGGAGTCCAACCTTCTTGGCTTCGTCGATGAGCGCCGCCAGCTGATCGCGATCGAGGCCGCCGATCTTCAGGCCGTCGGCTCCCGTCTCCTTCGCCTTGCGGACGCCCGCGCGGATCTGCTCGGGCGTGCGCTGCGGCCCCAGGTCGGGGCGCGAGTAATCCAGGATCCGGGGCGAGATGATCGTGTGCGCCGCCGCCTCCGTGCGCCACTGCCGGGTCTTGGTGGGATTCCCTCCTACTTCCCGGGCCGTCGTCGTTCCGGAAGCGAGGTACAGGTTCCGTTCGTACTGGATCGGCAACGGCCCGACGCGCTCCTCGTGCCAGTGCATGTGGGTGTTGATCAGGCCGGGCATCACGTACTTGTCGGTGGCGTCGATGACCATGTCCGCGGCGGGCCAGTTCCCGGACTTCGAATTGCCAATCCGCGCGATGAGGCCGTCTTCGGTCAGGATGTCCGCGGGACCGAAGGGGGGCTTGGCGTTCCCGTAGATCACCATGGCGTTGGTAATCAGCAGTCGCTTCACTTTCTTCGCGTGGACTGCCTTGGCAGGCGCGCCGGCGGGCGCCTGCGTCGATGCGACGACGGAGGTCAGGCCCATGAGCAGGCCGACGATTGCTGCGCGCGCGAGTATGCGTGTCATGTGAGTCCTCAGGTTCTACGGCTGCGACGTGGTCGACCGGCTGCGCGCGGCGCGCGCGGTCGCCACCATGTCCTTGACTTCCTTCATCAGGGTCGGCACGTGGTACGGGATGCCGTCCTTGATCGTCCACTAGGAGGCGCAGGTTCTCGAGCGGGTTGCCGTTGACCACGAGCAGGTCGGCGACGTACCCGAGCCGCACGCGCCCGAGCCGATCCTCCAGTCCCAGGACCTTCGCGCCGTTCACTGTGGCATGCTTCAACACCTCGAGCGGGTGGAAGCCCGCTTCATGCTGCAGCTCCAGCTCCCGCACGACGCCGAATCCGTACAGCGATCCATACAGGTACCCGGCATCGTCACCCGTCGTGATGATTCCGCCTTTCCGGCCGAACTCGTAGAGCGCGTCCATCCAGACCTGGTAGTTCTTGCGCCACTTGGTTTCGTTCGCCTCGCTCCAGCCGATCCAGAACGTGCCGTGGCGCGCCATGCTCGGCTCGTAGTACGCCTCGAGCGACGGGTGCAGGTAGTCCTTGTACCAGGGCAGGTTCTGCGCCTTGATCAGATCGCGCGACGCCTCGTAGGTGGAGAGCGTCGGGCTCCATGCGATCCCCTTCTTCACCATGTCGTCGAGCACCGCCGAGAGCTTAGCCGGGTTGAAGTTGTTCTGGATGTACAGCTCGCCCGCACGGCCGAAGCGATGGATTTCGTTGTAGGAGTTGTGCTCCGGCGGGAAGTCCTGGATGCCGTCGAGCGCCGCGTCGCCCACACCGTAGAAGTGCTCGATGCAGTCCACGCCCAGGTCCACGTAGTCGCGGGCGGTCGTCTCCTCAACGGCGATGTGCGCCGTGGTCCGAAGTCCCTGCTTGCGCGCCTCGTCCAGCACGGCCGCCAGCTGGTCGCGATCGAGGCCCGCCAGCTTCAGGCCGTCGGCCCCCTGTTTCTTCAGCTCGCGCACCTGGGCGCGCAGAGCGTCTGGCGTGGCGCCCTCCACGACCACGAACGGGTATTCGATCATCCGGGGCGCGACGATCGTGTGCGCGTTGCTTTCCGCCTGCCAGCGCTTCGCCTTTTCCAGGCTGCTCAGCGCCTCCTTGCGGATGCCGTCGGCCGACGAGTTGCCGACTTCACGTGTGGTCGTCACGCCGGACGCCAGGTAGAGATTGCGCTCGTACTGGATCGGCATCGGGATGCCGGGCACGCGGTCCTCGTGCCAGTGCATGTGCGTGTTGATCATGCCGGGCATCACGTACTTGCCCGTCGCATCGATGACCATGTCGGCGGCCGGCCAGTTGCCCGACTTCGAATCGCCAATCCGCGCGATGAGGCCGTCCTCGCTCAGGATGTCCACCGGACCGAACGGCGGTTTGGCATTGCCGTAGATCACCATCGCGTTGGCGATGAGCAGCCGTTTCACCTGCTTGGCGTGAACGGCCTTGGGCGCCGCGGCGCGGGCGCCGCTCGCGGCCCCCTGCGCGGACAGCGCCGCCGCCGCCACGACGGCGACGGCGACGGCGCAGGCAAACGCGGAGTGTGCAATCGATCGCTTCAATGAACGTCTCCTCTTAGAAGTCAATCGTGAATCCGAGCCGGATGATCCGCGGCGCGACGATCTCGGCGGGCGCGAGATACGCGCCGCCGACCGACGCGTTGTAGCGGACGATCGACGACGCGTTGCCGATGTTGTAGATGTCGAACTGCGGGACGATCTGCCGGCTCACGCCCAGACGAATCGGTCTCGACAGCCGCACATCGAACATCGTCACGGTGGGCAGCCGCTCGTCGCCGCGCGAGCTGAGCGCCACCGCCTGCGACGAGCGCGTCAGCCCGGGGAAGATGTTTCGGTTGACCGAGTACGTCGACACGTACGGATACCCGCCGTTTGAAATCAGGCTGCCGCTGATCGAGATGTCCCACGGCGCGCGGTAGCTGCCCGCCAGGCGGAACGCCACCTTCGAGTCGTTGCCGACGATCCCATCGGTGTAGAGCGTGTTGTTCGGATCGTTCAGGTCCGCCGTCGCCGACTGGCCGGTGCCGGCCGCGGTGTTCAGCCCGCCGGTGTTCTCGCCCACCGTGAGACCCGCGAGCATCTGCCACCGGTGCGAGAACCGCTTGTTGACCGTCAGTTCGAACCCCTTGTAGGTCGTATCGAGGTACGGGTTGTTGTCGAGGACGTTGTCCTGCCGGCCGAAGAACGCCGGGTTGAGATTGTAGAACGTCGCGGTGCCGCCGGGCCCCGTGGGGTCCCCGGGAACGTTGACGGTGACCGGCGTGTAGGCGCTCGTCGGCACCGCCTCGTTCCGCAGGCCGATCTGATCCTGGTTCGTGCGGTAGTAGTACATCAGGCCGACGCGAAGATCTCTCGCAACCTGCTGTTCGACGCCGAGCGTGACCTCGTCGGAGTAGGGCCATTTCGGTCCGTCGGGACGCGCATACCGAACCGTCAGGCCGGGGAACCCGGAGCACTTGCCGATCTCGTTGGCCTGCGCCCCCCCGTCGCCATTGAGATCCGACCACGGGCAGCTGGCGGACGTGAACTGGAAGGGATGGACGTTCTGCACGCGGTCGAGGCCCACCTGCAGGCCGTACCGGCTGTAGCTGGCCTTCACGGCCGTCTTGCCGCCACCGGTGGGATCGTACGATGCCCCCACCCGCCAGACGCCGAGCTTCTGATCGATCGGTTCCGATTCGGGCAGCGACCGCTCGGGCACCCACGTTCCGGCGCCGCTGGACTGCTCGGGAATGATCCCGCGGTTCATGTCGAAGCGCGCGCCGATGTTGAGCGTGAGCCGGCGCGCGATCGTCCACGCGTCCTGGGCGAACACGCCGAACAGCTTCTCGATGCTGACGTGATGCGTCGGCGTGTTCCAGATCTGGATCGCGGTGGGCCGCCGGTTGTTGTAGACGAGGTACATGTCGCCGTTCACCCAGAACTGGTCGTTCATGTGCAGGCGCGCGAACTGCACGCCCACCTTGAAGAGGTGCTCGCCCCCCAGGCCATTGACCCCGTAGGAGAGGCTGTTGTCGAACTGGATCCGCGAATTGGGCAGTTCCTCGCGGCGGGCCGCGGCGACGTCCGCCGTCGACAGCACCGGGTCGATCACGCGGATCGCGTTCTCGGGCGTTCCCGGCTGGTAGTGATACAGCGTTTCGCCGATCATCGCACTCAAAGACGACTCCACGACCGCCTTGCTGCGAATGCCCGTGTACTTCACCTGCGTCGTGTTCGCGGGGTTGCGCTGCAGCAGCGCGGCGATGTCCGGCACGAAGTCGGGCGGCGTGTCGCGGCGGTGGCCGCGGACCTTGTTGTTCCGGCTGTAGGAGGCGGACAGCTTCTGCGTCTTCGTCGCCTGCCACACCGCCTTGGCGTAGTAGTTGGTCATCGTGTTGTCGTCGATCGCGCGGCTGCCGTCAGGGTTCTTCGCGCTGGTCATGCGGTCGACCACCCAGCGTCGCATCGTGCCGGTGACCCAGACCCGATCGACAATCGCCCCGCCGCCGCCGATGTTGAAGTCGTAGAGCCGCTTGGTGGGATTGCCGATGAAGTTGAAGCGCCGCAGGTACGCGTCATCGGAGTTGTCGGCCTGGAGGTCCTCGTTGGCGTACGAGAACCGCGCACTGCCGCGCCAGGCGTTCCCCGCCTCCTTCGTGACCATGTTGATCGAGACGCCGCCGGCCATGACTTCCGCCGGGATTGCCGAGGTCTGGTAGTTCACTTCCTCGAACATCCCCTGGTCGTAGTACAGCATCGTCGCGCCGCCGCCGCTGCCCGGCCAGTTCACCGTGTTGCCGTCGATGTTGTAGCTGACGTCGTTCGTGCTCGAGCCGTGCGCCGAAAGCTGGCTGGCCTGCATCGACTGCGTGCCGCCGACGTCGTAGGTGGAGATCTGCACGCCCGGGATGATCTTCGCGAGCGACCATGGGTCGCGACCCGTCGGCACCCCCTCGAGGATCTCCTGGTTCATGACGACCTGCTGCACGTTCGACCGGGTGTCGACCGTCGGCGACTCACCGGTGATCGTGATCGTCTCGTTCAGCTGTCCGACTTCGAGCTTGGCGTTGACCGTCGCCACAAACGACGCGCTGACGCGGATGTCGGCCCGCTCGACCGCCTTGAACCCCTCCAGCTCGAACTTGAGGCGGTAGTCGCCGGGGGGTAGCCGGCTGAAACGGTACGTGCCGCTCGCGTCGGTGACCTCCGTCTGGGTTCCGCCAATCAGCTTTTCACCTGACAGGGATACGCTGACGCCCGGCAGCACGCCGCCGCTCGCGTCAGTCGCGGTCCCCGTGATCGATCCGGTCTGCACCTGCGCGCGCACACCGGCAGCGGCCGCCAAGACGATGAATAATGCGAGTCCGGAGACCCTGCGCCAGGCTTTCATATCAAATTCCTCCGCTTTCTAAAGCGAGATGAAGCACCACTCCCTGGTGTACGGCACGCGACTCATGCGATAGCCGCTGTTCCGCCCGACGACAACCGTGTCACTCCAGTTGAAGCCGCATCCGTGTTCCGGATCGAAGAGCCCCGGTTCTTCCGAGAAGCACATCCCGGCCTTCAGCACCGTGTGATCGCCGAGCGCGATGTAGGGCGGCTGGTGGCCTTCGGTGCCTTCGCCGTGACCGGGCCGGTGATAGACGTATTTCTGGACTCCCTGCTCCACCTGGTACTTGTGGATCGGGTACGCCACGTCGGCGCAGGTGGTTCCTTCCTTCGACAGCTCGACCTGCATGTCGCAGCACCGCTGGCTGACGTCCCACAGCTTCTGCATGTGGGGATCGAACCGCCCCGCGGCGTCTGCGATGATGTACATGCGGTAGTTCTCGCCGCCGCAGCCGCCGATGCGGCCGACGCCGGAGACCTGCATCGCCATGTTGCGGCCGATGCGGTTGAAGCGCGGCTGGTTCGGGTGCGGGTAGGCGGTGAGCGGGCCGGCGCCGTTCGCAAGATCGATGTCGCGGTAGAGCACGTCGTTGATCCACAGCGTGGCTGCCGTGCCGACCTCGTAGTCGGTGACGTCCGTGCCGTGGGTCAGGATGTAGTCACGCGCGAAGGCGTGCGCGCGGTCGAAGTACGTATAGGCGCGCCGCCAGAGCGCCAGCTCCTCCGGCGTCTTGACCATGCGCATCCCGAGCAGGACGTCGTTGACGTCCACGAACTCGATTCCCGGCAGGACCTCGCGGACCTTCGCGGCTTCCGACGGATACAGCTCTCCGTCGAGGGCGATCTTCGTTCCCTGGATGCCGTGCTTCTTCAGCGCGTTGAGCATCAACGTGAAGAGGTCGACTTTCTCTCCCTTCTTGACGCTCCCCTCTTCCGGGAACGAGCCGTTGTCCTGGACGTCGAAGTATTTCAGGCCGCCGCCGAACCACCACGTGGTGACCAGGTCGCGGTCGAGCGACGGGTAGAAGAACCAGGGGTCGGCCTGCCCCTTGTTCATGAAGACGGCCTGCGGCCGCTCGGTCACCGTGTGCATGTACCCGGTGAGGTACATGATGTTCAGCGGGTTGCGCACCAGGAACGCGTCGATGCCGCGCTCGGCGAGCGCGCTCTTGAACCGCTGCACGGTTTTCTTGTTCCACTCGAGCGGCAGCCGGTCGTACGCGGCCGGCGCCGGCGGGCCTTCCTCGCCGGGGGTTGGCTTGACGAAGAGGGCTTCGCTCTGTCGCGTCGCCTGGCGGTCGAGGAAGTCCTTGAGCGTCGGCGAGGCATTTGTGGCCGCCGGCGGCGAGGGCTGCATCGCCGCGACGGTGTCGATACGGGAGATCAGTCCGGCGCCCAGCAAGGCACACGCACCCTGCTGCAGCAGGTCCCGACGGGTTTGATGCATTCGCGGACGATAGGGCGTCGGGAGTCCGCCGTCCAATGGATTCTTTTTATTGGGCGATAAAGGGGCAGGGCGAATCCCGCGGGCGATTGAAAGACTGCAGAACGCCGTCGTTCACGAACTGGTACGGAGCCGGTCCTGCGGCTGCGCGTCCTGAAGCGATCGGTCGCCGTCGACGACGAGATTCGGGAAGCGCTGCCGGAACGATTCGGCGACCTCGCACGCGAAGCACACGGGCAGCTCGGTCTCGAGGGCCTTCGACAGATCGACATCCGGAATCTCTTCCCACGAATGGGTTTCGTGTGTCTTGGGATTCAGGAGGCCGGGCTTCGATCCCATCCGGTGCACCGGGGGAATCGGCTGCTTGCAGATCGCGCACGCCTTGCCGTTGAAGAAGCGCATCAACAGCGTCGTCGTGGCATCATCGTGCGGCGTGCGTGCCCTGAACCTCCACACGGTGAAACCAACGCCTGCGCACACAACCGCGGCGGTGACGACGACGAGGTCGACCAGGGCGAAGTTCATGGGGCGGGCCTCCCGGATGTCCAAGGCTCCGACGCAGCGTTTCGGCAGTGTGCCACTCGCCGCCCCGCGATTCCAGCGAATTCTCAGCGTTCCGTGGCCGCACGCACGCGCCGGCCGCCGGCGCCCGCCTTCGCAATCCTATCGCTCTCGTCAGTGACCACTACACCTTGACAACTGATGGGCAGGATCATACGTTGCCCCTTCTTGTGGCTGGCGAGGTCGAGTGCGACCGCGTCCAGGCACGGTGTTCGCGCGACCTTCAGCCGCTGGCCGCGACCCATATGAGCATGGAGCACCCTCCCAGAGGGCACCGGTGCGCCGCCCCGACGCGGCCCCTCCGTCGACCTCGACCCGAGCGGGACCAGGACTTCGTGGTCGCGTTCGACTCGGACTGCCCGCAGGAGTTCGTCGATCTGGTGGGGCGGCCGCGTTGCACGGATTGATGACGCCCGATCCTGAGGTCCTCATCGTCGGCGCCGGCCCGGTCGGTCTCGCCGCCGCCCTGTTCCTCCAGCAGGGCGGGGTCCGCGTGGCGATCGTCGACATGCACCAGCGGACGACCCAGCACAGCTACGCCCTTGCGATCCATCCGCGCACGCTCCGGATTCTGGACGAGGCCGGACTCTCCGAAGGGCTGATCGGCGCGGGGCGGAAGCTGACGACCGTCGCCTACTACGAGGGACGCGAGCGGCACGCCGAGATCGACTATTCAGCTCTCGCTTCCAAACATCCCTATCTCCTCCTCGTCCGCCAAAGCCTGCTGGAGAGGGCCGCCGAGGAGGCGCTCCGCAAGAAGAAGCTCAAGGTCCTCTGGGGACACCGGCTCCAATCCCTCGCCGCGGACGGCGGCGGCGTTCGGGCGGAGGTGGCGAAGCTCGACCAGGTCGCGACCGGCTACCCCGTCGCGCGAAGCGAGTGGGTCGTCGTAGGAAGCGAGACGATCCGGCCGGCCTACGTGATCGGCGCCGACGGGTACGACTCGGCCGTGCGGCGGATGTCCGGCATCGAGATGGAGGAGCATGGCGCGGCCGAGATCTTCTCCGTCTACGAGATCGAGGCCGCGGGGGAGCTTCCCGCGGAAGTGCGCGTCATCCTCGATCCGGGCCTGACGAGCGTGTACTGGCCCCTCGAGGAGGGCCGATGCCGCTGGGGATTCCAGATAGGTGACGCTTCGGAACACGCGACATCGATGGAGCGGCTCGAGCGGCTGATCGCCGAGAGGGCTCCCTGGTGCACGGCGCGACCGACCCGGATTTACTGGTCGACCCTCGGCCTGTTCGAGCGGCGCCTGACGCGGAGCTTCGGCCATGGACGCGTCTGGCTCGCCGGCGACGCCGCGCACCAGGCGGCTCCGGTCGGCGTGCACAGCATGAACTCGGGGCTGGTCGAAGCGTGCGAGCTGGCGGCGCGCATCTCGCGGATCGAGCACGAGGGGGGAGCGCCTTCCCTTCTCCAGGAGTTCGGGACAGGGACGCACGAGGCGTGGCAATGGCTCCTCGACGCCTTCACCCCGGCCGGTGCGACGGTGCGCGCGCTTCCGGGGGCGGATCCGTGGATCCGGCAGAACGCGGCGAGGATCCTCGCCTGCATGCCCGCGTCGGGCGACGACCTCGAGCCGCTGCTCGGGCAGATCGGTCTCACGGTCGCGCCTGTGCGCGCCTGACGCGCGTCACGCGCGGAGGCGGATGCGCGATAATTCAGCCAGCCGTTTTTCACGCTGGCAGTCGGGGGACAGGCGTGGCCCAGACCGAAGCAGAACTGCTCGACAACCCCGTCGCGGGCCGTCCCACGCTCATCCTGCGCTCGCCCGATTTCCATTCCATCACCGAGGTCGTCGCGGCGCCGGTCGAGCGGCCGGCACCGATCGGGTGGTGGCTCTTCTTCCTCCCTTCGCTCGCGCTCCTCGGCCTTCTGGGCGTCGCCGTCTCGTGGCTCTTCTGGGAGGGGATCGGCATCTGGGGACTCAACGTTCCCGTCGGCTGGGCGTGGGACATCACGAACTTCGTGTTCTGGGTCGGCATCGGGCACGCCGGGACGCTCATCTCGGCGATCCTCTTCCTCTTCCGGCAGAAATGGCGCACGTCGATCAACCGCGCGGCCGAGGCGATGACCATCTTCGCGGTCATCTGCGCCATGACGTTCCCGGGGATCCACGTGGGACGCGTCTGGGTCGCCTACTGGATGTTCCCGGTGCCGAACCAGATGGGCATGTGGCCCAACTTCAGGAGCCCGCTTCTCTGGGACGTGTTTGCGGTCAGCGTGTACGGAACCGTCTCGGTCCTGTTCTGGTACGTCGGCTTGATCCCGGACCTGGCGACGCCGCGCGATCGGGCGAAAAGCCGCGCGCGCAAGCTCGCCTACGGCTTCTTCGCCCTGGGATGGCGGGGCTCCGTGCGGCCATGGCACCATTACGAATCCGCCTATCTCGTCCTCGCAGCCCTCGCGACGCCGCTCGTCCTCTCGGTTCATTCGGTCGTCTCGATGGATTTCGCGGTCTCCCTCCTCCCCGGGTGGCATACGACGATCTTCCCGCCCTACTTCGTCGCGGGCGCGATCTTCTCCGGGTTCGCCATGGTGCTGACGCTCATGGTGATCTGCCGCAAGGCGTTCGGTCTCGAGCACATCATCACCCTTCGGCACTTCGACTACATGGCGAAGATCATGCTCGTGACCGGGTCGATGGTCGGCTACGCCTACGCCACGGAGTTCTTCACCTCCTGGTACAGCGGCAACCCGTACGAGTTCTTCACGTTCATGAACCGCGCGCTCGGACCGTACGCCTGGGCCTACTGGATCATGGTCGCCTGCAACGTGATCAGCCCTCAGATCTTCTGGTCCAGGCGGGCGCGCACGAGCATCCCGGTCCTGTTCGCGCTGTCGATCGTCATCAACATCGGCATGTGGTTCGAGCGGTTCGTGATCATCGTGACGTCCCTGCACCGTGACTTCCTCCCGTCGGCCTGGGGCTACTTCACTCCCACGATCTGGGACGTGGCGTGCCTGGTCGGGAGCTTCGGGCTGTTCTTTACGCTGTTCTGCCTGTTCGTGCGCTTTCTTCCGATGGTGGCAACCGCCGAGGTCAAGACCGTCCTGCCGCAGGCCGATCCGCATTGGCAGCGCGGCCCCGAGCGCGAGATCAGGGACCACCGTGCTCAGCTTCCGGCCCACGGCGCGCACGAGCCCACTCCCGAGGGAGCCGCCTGATGCCCTCGCTTCGCTCGCTCAGGCCAAGGCTGCTGGTCAACCAGCTCCCCAAGGGGCCGTACTTCGGCATCCTCGCCGAGTTCGGGACGCCGGCGGACCTCTATCACGCGTGCGAGCGGGTGCGTGACGCGGGCTTCACGCGCTGGGACGCGCACACGCCGTTCCCCGTCCACGGCATCGAGGGAGCGATGGGGCTCCGGCGCTCCCCGCTTCCCTGGATCGTGCTCGGCACGGGACTGACGGGGGCCGCGCTCGGCTTCATCCTGCAGTGGTGGGTCCACGCCGCCGCCTACCCGCTTGTCATCAGCGGCAAACCGTACTTCGCCTGGCCCGCCTTCGTTCCGATCGCGTTCGAGGTGGGAATCCTCTTCGCCGCGCTCGGCGCCGTCCTCGGCATGCTCGGCCTGAACCGGCTCCCCATGCACCACCATCCGCTCTTCCGATCCAAGGTCTTCGAGCGCGTCACCGACGACGCCTTCTTCATCTCGATCGAATCGTGGGATCCCCGGTTCGATCCGGCGGCTACGCGGAAACTGCTGGAGTCGCTGGGCGCACGAAGCGTCGAGCTCCTGGAGTCCTGAATGACCAATCCGACGCGCGAACGAGCGCACGCGAGTGAGCCACGCGAATGGAGCGAGCCGGCGACGCGGCGAGCGAATGAGCGTGTAGGGGAGCCCGAGGGGCGAAGCCCCTCGGTTGGACGATGACCTCCGAACGCGACCACGTGGCGCTCAGGCCCGAACAGGCCACGATCCCCCCGGGGCACTCGTGGAACCGACTTCCGGCGATCGGCGCGGTCTGCGCCCTGCTCGGCGTGGGGGCCTGCGCGATGCTGGGGGCGGCAAATCCGAAGCAGTTCTTCTTCTCGTGGCTCGTGTCGTTCCTGTTCTTCCTGAGCCTGGCGCTCGGCGCGCTGTTCTTCGTGTTGATCCAGTACGCGGCCCAGGGAGGATGGGGGATCGTGCTGCGACGGATCGGGGAGACGATCTTCGCGACGCTCCCCGTGATGGCGGCCCTCTTCCTCCCGTTGCTCCTCGGCCTGCGCGATCTCTACTCGTGGAGCGCCCCCGGCGCAGCCGAGCACGATGCGCTGCTTCGCTGGAAGGCGCCGTTCCTCAACGTGCCGTTCTTCCTGATCCGGGCAGCCCTCTACTTCGGATGCTGGTCCTTCATCGCCCTGCTCTACTACCGGCTCTCGCGCGGCCAGGACGCGACGGGGGATCCTGCGGTCTCCGCCCGCCTGCGCCGCCTCGCCGGCCCCGCCATCATCGTCCTCGCGCTGACCCAGACCTTCGCCTCGATTGACTGGATCATGTCGCTCACGCCGCACTGGTACTCGACCATCTTTGGCGTCTATTTCTTCGCGGGCTCCTTCGTCGGGTTCATCGCGCTGCTCTCGGTCGTGGCGGCGGCGATGCGCCGGGCGGGGCTGCTCGACACGGTCATCAGCCCCGAGCACCTGCACGATATCGGAAAGCTCCTCTTCGCGTTCACGGCGTTCTGGGCCTACATCGCCTTCTCGCAGTTCTTCCTCATGTGGTACGCCAACCTCCCGGAGGAGACGATTTGGTACAAGACGCGGATCGAGGGGTCCTGGAAGATGGTCTCGGTCCTCCTCATGGCGGGACACTTCGGGGCTCCGTTCTTTTACCTGATGGGGCGCGCCGTCAAGCGGAGGGGATGGACCCTGGCCGTGGGAGGAATGTGGCTCCTCGCCATGCACTTCGTGGACCTCTACTGGCAGGTCATGCCGACGCTCCATCCAGAAGGGGTCCGTCCCTCGGCGCTGGACGTGGCCGCGTTTGCCGCCGTCGGCGGGTGCTTCGTGGCGGCGGCGAGCTGGCTCATGCGCCGGCAGGCGCTCGTACCGCTCGGCGACCCGAGGCTCGCCGAATCGATCGCGTTCGAGAACGCCTGAGGCCGCGCGAAGGCGGGTTGCCCGGATCCCCGCGTCGGGTGTAGAGTCTCGGCCCAATTCCCGCATGGGCGGAATGCAGCCGCCCGGGACGATGACGGAGGAGTGAGGTTTCCGATGACGAACCCAAGGAGTGTGCGCAGGACGGCACGGGTGTGCCTGGCGGCTGGGCTGGTAACAGCGGCGGTGTGGCCTGGAGTGGCTCTCGCCGCATCATCCATCGCCGGAACCGTCACCTTCGCGGGCAAAGCCCCCACCCTCAGGCCGCTCGCCATGGACGCCGACCCCGCGTGCGCCAAGAAGCATTCGGGGCCCGTGGCGAACGAGATGCTGGTGCTCGGCAGCGGCAACACGATGGGGAACATCATGGTCTGGGTCTCGAAGGGGCTCCCGGCAGGGAAGACCTGGCCCGCTCCCAAGACTCCCGTGACTCTCGATCAGAAAGGCTGTGTGTACGTGCCGCACGTGATGGGGATCATGGTCGGCCAGGCCTACAGGATCTTCAACTCCGACGGCATCCTCCACAACGTCCACGCGCTTCCCAGGATCAACAAGGCCTTCAACCGGGCGATGCCGCCGACGGTCAAGGAGGCGAGCGCCACGTTCGACAAGCCGGAGGCGCTCTTCCTGATCAAGTGCGACGTGCACCCCTGGATGAGCGCGTACGTCGGCGTCTTCACCCATCCGTTCTTCTCGGTGACGCGCACGGACGGGAAGTTTACGATCTCCGGCCTCGACCCGGGCACCTATGAGATCACCGCCTGGCACGAGAAGCTGGGGACGCAGACGGCCTCGGTCACGGTTGGCGCCAACGACACGAAGACCCAGAACTTCAAATTCGCCACGCCCGCCGCGAAGTAGCGGTCCGGAGAGAAGCCCCATGAGTGAGCCGGCAGGCGTCGCCGCACCCACGCCGCACGTTGCGCACGAGGCCCATCACGAGGAGCCCGGCTTCTGGCGCAAGTACGTCTTCTCCACCGATCACAAGGTGATCGGCATCCAGTACGCCGTCACCGGCCTGCTGTTCCTCCTCTTTGGCTTCTCGCTGATGATGCTCCTGCGCTGGCAGCTCGCGTACCCGGGCGCCGCGCTGCCGCTGCTCGGCGGGCTCCTCGGCGATGCGCGCATGCCGGGCGGGACGATGCTCCCCGAGTTCTACAACGAGCTGGGGGCGATGCACGGCACCATCATGGTGTTCCTCGGGGTGGTGCCGCTCGCCGTCGGAGGATTCGGGAACTTCGTCCTGCCGCTCCAGATTGGAGCCCCGGACATGGCGTTCCCGAGGCTGAACATGGCGAGCTACTGGTTCTTCTTCCTCGGCGGCGTGACGATGCTGGCCAGCTTTCTCGTCCCCGGGGGAGCCGCGCAATCCGGATGGACCTCCTACTCGCCCCTCGCCAACCTGGCGGGCACGGGCCAGACGTGGTGGCTCATCGGGATGGTCTTCCTGATCACCTCGTCGCTGCTTGGCGCGATCAACTTCATCACGACCACGATCCAGCTCCGCGCCAAGGGGCTCACGTTCCTGCGGTTCCCCTTCTTCGTGTGGGCCCAGCTCGTCACGTCGTTCCTCCTTCTGCTGGCATTTCCGCCGCTCGAGGCCGCGGCGGTCATGCAGCTGATGGACCGTGTGGCCGGCACGAGCTTCTTCCTGCCGAGCGGCCTCGTGGTCAGCGGCCAGGCCCTCACCGTGGCCGGGGGCGGCAACCCGCTCCTCTGGCAGCACCTGTTCTGGTTCCTGGCGCACCCGGAGGTCTACGTCCTGATCCTGCCCGCCATGGGCATCGTGGCCGAGATCATCGCGAACAACACGCGCAAGCCGCTGTGGGGCTACCGCGCGATGGTCTACTCGGTCATCTTCCTCGGCTTCATGTCGTTCATCGTCTGGGCGCACCACATGTTCATGACCGGCATGGGGACCGCGATGGCGGCGTTCTTCCAGACGACGACGATGATCATCTCGATCCCGTCGGTCGTGATCCTCACGGCCCTGATCATCTCGCTCTGGGGCGGGTCGATTCGCTTCAACACCCCCATGCTCTTCGCGCTGGGCTTCCTCCCGATGTTCGGCATCGGAGGGCTGACGGGGCTTCCGCTCGGGCTGAACGTCACGGACATCCCGCTGCACGACACGAACTACGTCATCGGCCACTTCCACTACGTCGTCGCGCCGGGCACGATCTTCGGCCTGTTCGCGGGGATCTACTACTGGTTTCCGAAGGCCACCGGGCGGATGATGAACGAGACGCTCGGCAAGATCCACTTCTTCGGCTCGCTCGTCTGCATGAACGTCATCTTCATGCCGATGTTCCTCATGGGGCTGGCCGGCGTCTCGCGGCGCCTGTTCGACGGTGGGGCCACCTACGCCTTCGCGCAGCCGGTCCTCCACCTGAACGTGGTCTCCTCCTGGGGCGCGTGGATCCTCGCGATCTTCCAGATTCCCTTCATCTTCAATTTCTTCTGGAGCATCCGGAAGGGGGCGCAGGCCGGGGAGAACCCGTGGCAGGCGACGACGATCGAGTGGGCGGCTCCCTCGCCTCCCCCGCACGGCAATTTCCGCGTGGCCCCGGAGGCGTACCGGGAGCCCTACGAGTACAGCGTTCCCGGCGCGGCGAGGGACTTCACGCCGCAGCACGAGGCGTAATGGAGATCCCCTACACCGTGGAGGTTCGCCGCGACACGGGTCTGACGAACGGCAAGATCGCCATCTGGCTGTTCCTCGCGTCGGAGGTCATGCTGTTCGGAGCCCTCTTCGCGAGCTACATCCTGATCCGATCGGGGGCGCCGAGCTGGCCGCGGGGAGACACGATTCTGAACGTCCCGCTGGCCACGTTCAACACGATCGTCCTGATTTCGTCCTCCGTCACGATGGTCATGGCCTGGGCGTCGCTGATGCGCGCCCGCTTCGGAACGTATCGGATATACATGGGGGCGACGATCCTGCTCGGGTTCGTCTTCCTCGTCGTCAAGTATTTCGAATACAGCCACAAGTTCCACGACGGGTTGTATCCCGGCACCAGCAACTTCCTGGCCATCTACTTCACCCTGACCGGCCTGCACATGCTCCACGTGTTCGGCGGGATGGTGGTGAACGCCTATCTGTGGGGCCCCGGCGCGAAGCTCTGGAAGACGAATCCGGTGTGGCTCACCAACCGGGTCGAGAACTCGGGCCTCTTCTGGCATTTCGTGGATCTGGTCTGGATCTTTCTCTTCCCCACTCTGTATCTTCTGTAGGCGGCGGCAATGACGAGCGACCACGCAGCCATGGCGGGCGATCACGCAGCGGAGATCGACAGGCACGTCAGGGTCTACATCACCGTCTTCGTCGCGCTCATGGCCCTGACCATCATCACGGTGGCGGTCTCATACCTCCACCTTCCCGTGCCGATTGCCGTGACCGTGGCGCTGCTCGTCGCGACCGTCAAGGGATCGCTTGTCGCGTGCTACTTCATGCACCTGATCTCCGAGAAGAAGCTGATCTACGCGGTCCTCGTGCTGACCGCGGTGTTCTTCGCCGCGCTGCTGGCCCTTCCCGCCGTCACGCACAGCAGCGGCTACTGGATTCACGAATGAACCTCAGGTGGTTCCATGCGCTGCTGATCCTCCTCTCCGCGGCCCTCGCCGTGCTGTTCGGCGTCTGGTGCCTGGCCCTGTACGGGCGGGAGGACGGGATCGCAAGCCTGCTCGCGGCCGTCACGGCGTTCGCCGTGTCGTTCGGCCTGGTCGTCTACGACTCGTGGTTCCTGCGCAAGACGAGGACGCTCAGATGAAAGCGGGAACGCGGCGTCAGACGCGAACGAGCGCAGCGAGTGAGCCACGCGAGCGGAGCGGGGCGAATGGGCCCCGCGAGCGAGCGTGTAGGGGGGGCCGGCGGGGCGAAGCCCCGCGGACAAGAACGACACGGGCCTGCACGACGGCGGCGGCCGTGATGATCGGCGGCAGCTCGCGCGTCCTCGCCTGTCCGATGTGCTTCGGGGCGGAGGAAACCTCGATGATCGACGGGACGAAGCTCGGTATCGTCGTGATGCTGGCCCTCACGCTGGCGGTGCAGGGCGGATTCGTGGGCTTCTTCCTCTATCTCCGCAAGCGCGCGAAGCGCATCGCCGAAGTCGAGCCCGACTCCGAATGGTCGGAGCTCCAGAACGCGTCGAGAACATCATGACTCAGTGGCTCGGGCTCCCGGCGCTCGCCTCGGCTCACGGCGGGCAAATCGACGGCCTCATGGGCTGGACGCACCTGTTCATGCTCATCCTGTTCGTCGGGTGGGGAGGGTTCTTCACCTACACCCTGGTCCGCTTCCGCCGATCGCGGCATCCGGTGGCGAACTACACGGGGGTCAAGTCGCACAAATCGAACTATCTCGAGATCGGCGTGGCCCTCGTCGAAGGGATTCTCCTGTTCGGATTCTCGATTCCGATCTGGGCGGCGAGGGTCGATCGCATTCCCCCGGAGAGCGAAGCGCTCGTCGTTCAGGTCACCGCCGAGCAGTTCGCCTGGAACGTCCACTATGCCGGCCCTGACGGGGTATTCGGCCGCGCGGACATCAAGCTGATGGACCTCCAGTCGAACCCCCTTGGACTCGATCGCTCCGATCCTGCCGCGAGAGACGACATCACGACGCTCAATCAGCTCTATCTGCCCGCGAACAAGCCGATCATCGTGAAGCTCAGGAGCAAGGACGTCATCCACAGCTTCAACGTGCCCGAGTTTCGCGTGAAGCAGGACGCCATCCCCGGCTTCACGATCCCCGTCTGGTTCGTCCCCGACGTCACGACCGCAGAGATGCGGACTCGAACGGGGAATCCCGAGTTCCAGTACGAGATCGCCTGCGCGCAGCTCTGCGGTCTGGGCCATTACCGGATGCGGGGCTTCGTCACCGTCCAGAGCGCCGAAGAGTTCCGGCAGTGGATGGAGGCCGAAGGGGCGAAGCTCAAGGAGCAGGGCGAAGCGGACGCCATCTGGCGGTAGGGCCGCCGCTCGACCTGTGGCGCGAGCCTTTGAGGCCTGCCGTCACTCGTTCGAGAGACTCCGCCGGAATGGATAAGCCGCGCGCCTAGCCGAAAAGTTTTGGGGTGGGCATCCGCGCTCGGATCCGCTCGAGCTCTTCAACGGTGACGCGGTCGAGGCCGTTCCTGCGGCAGGACTCCTCGACGGCCCGGACGACCATCCCCCGGACGAACGCGGGAATCCTCTTCATGCGCGCGGCGGCCGCATCGTCCCACGCGATCGTTGCCGGCGACTCGGCGCCGTAATAGATGGCAGGGGGCGCCCCGGAGGCGGCGGCAGGGTCGCGGAGGACGAGAAGAGGCGAGCCGGCGAACCTGCCGGGGGTGTGGGTGCAGAGAGGATCTTCGGCCATCAGATCGCCGGTCATCCCGTAGGCCCGCGCGCGGCAGCCCCCGCAGTGGGCGTTCATCTCGCATTCCCCGCATCGCCCGCCGAGCGAGGTGCGGCGCCGAATGCCGGTGAACAGTCCCGACGAGGTCCAGAGGTCCGCGAGACTTGCGCTGCGCAGGGAGCCCGCGAAGACCGGGAGATATGGGCAAGGGGTGACATCCCCGTTCGGCCGGATTCCCATGTAGTGCGTCCCGGCCGGGCACCCGCCCGCCCCTCCGGAGTAGATCCTGATGCGGGACAAGTCGGGCCACGATTCAGCAGCCGCCGGGATCGGATCGGTCTCGGCATTTTCCAGAACGGTCTTGATGTAGTGCGGAGCGCACTTCGCGTTCACGAGCATCCGGCGGTCGTACTTCCGCTGGATCCGGTAGAGAGAGGCGAGAACCTCGTCGTACTGCGCCGGGGTCATGTCCGACACGAACTGCCCGCGTCCCGTCGGCACCAGGAAGTAGAGGTTCCAGACCTTCGCCGCGAGGCGTTCGTGCGCGAAGTCGGCGATCGCTTCGAGCTCGCCGAGATTGTGCGAGCCCGCGGTCGTCTGCACGATGAAGGGGAGCCCGGTCCGGTTGAGGATCTCCGCTCCCCCGACCGTGTTTCGCCAGGCGCCACGCACCTTCCTGAAGCGGTCGTGACGATCGGGGTCGAGCGCATCGAGGGAAAGGGACAGGCCGCGTGCTCCGGCCTCCGCCAGGCGCCGCGCCAGGTTCTCCGTGATGCGCACGCCGTTGGTGCCGACAACGACCCAGAGTTCACGCTCCGCCGCGCGATGGACGATCTCGAGGATGTCGCGCCGCAGGAGCGGCTCGCCGCCCGTCAGGATCGTCAGGCACTCGGGCGCGAAGGCGGCGATTTCGTCGATCACCTTGAAGCACTCCTCGGTGCCAAGCTCGCTCCGATCGGCGAAGTTCTCCGTGCCGACCAGCCGGGGCCCCCGGCGCGCGTCTGTTGCGCGTTGGGGTGAGAGAAGCGTGCCGCCGGCGTCGAGGTAGCAGTGCTCGCAGGCGAGGTTGCAGCGGTACGTCAGGTTCCAGGAGATGACGTAGGGCCGGTGGAACGCGCTGGCGTTGACAAGCGGCATGTTCGTCTCGATCGAATTACATGCCGAAGAACTCGCGCGCCGCGTCGAGGATCTTCTCGTCCACTTCCTCTGCCCCCCTCTCCCGGGCGAATTTCTCGATGCCGATCTTCGCCATGGGGCGGACGAACGCGGGAATGTTCGCGAGCCGCGCTTCGGCGGCGGAGGTCCACCGGATCGGGATCGGCTCTTCGGTCCGGACGTGTCGCGCCTCGGTGCCGGTCGCCGGCATCATCGCGGGGAACGGGCATTTGGCGCCCGACGTGAGCTCGCGCTCTTCGGTCGAGGGGCCCGCCCCGAGCATTGTCGAGGGGCCGATCCGCACGCCGAGCGACTGGACGAGCTGTGTCTCGAATGGATTGGTCAGCATCGCCATCTCGTAGCCGCACTCGGGGCACGAGTAGACGACCGAGAGCGAGCCGCCCTCGGGCGGGCCGACGGTTTGGAGCGTCATCGGCGTGTCGCACGGGATGCAAAGGAATTTCATTGGACAGACTCCAGAAGGCGCTGCGCGATCTCGTCCAGCGCCCGACCCACGGGCGTTTCGTCGAGTGCCCCGGGTGGCGTTCCCTCGTCGCAGTGCCGCGCAAGCTCCGGATCGAACGGAACGGTCCCCAGGCACGGGATTCCGAGATCTGAGGGCTCGGGCGCGCCAAGAGCGCGCAGGGGGGGGCGGCGGGGCGAAGCCCCCCGGCCTGAGGATGGCGCAAAGAGCGGCTTGATGGCGTCGCAGTCGCGGCAGTAGTAGCCGCTCATGTTCTCGACGTACCCGAGGAGCCGATTGGGTCTCTTCGACAGCGCCGCCACCGAGCGCGCGACTACGCCCCGCGCCACCTCGGAGGGGATCGTGACGAGCAGGAACGAGGTCCGCGGCCCGAGAAAATCAGCGTACTGGACGGTCCGCTCGGCTCCGGGCGGCAGATCGAAAAGCAGTAGATCGAGCGCGCCCCATTCGAAGGCACCGAGGATCTCGCCGAGGAGCGCGAACTCCTTCGTGGCGCGCCACGTATGGGACTCTCCGCGCGCCGCGCTCTCGAACTCGAGCGCCTCCGACTCCGGGATCAGCGACCCCATCGAGAAGACCGCGATCCCGTCCCTGGTCCGCGGGAGCGGGACCTTGTCGCTGCCGGGAACGAACAAGGCCCCCTGGATCCCTGCCATGCGCGCCTGCGAGGGGCCGTTGAAGTCCGCGTCCAGGATCGCAATCCGAAGCCCACGGGCGCGCAGGGCGCCCGCAAGGTGCCGCGTCAGGGTGCTCTTGCCGACTCCCCCCTTGCCCGAGCCGACGGCGACGAGATGGCGCACCCCGGCGAGCCCGTCGGTGATGCGGTCGCGCTGCTCGGCGACCTGCTCGAGGATTCTGGATCCTCCGTCGCCGGCGATGTCGTGGTAGTGCTTCATTGTTGGACCGGGGGGCTTCGCCCCGCCGGACCCCCTACACGCTCGCTCGCGGGGACCCACTGCCCCGCTCCGCTCGCGTGGCTCACTCGCTGCGCTCGCTAAAGGGCCCGCGGCTAACCCGCTATTCCGAGGCCGCTTAGCTTACACCGTCCCGCATCGGCCACGGAAGGTGACGTCTCGGCCGAATGGGCGTTCGAGGTCGGCGCGCGCCCTCGCCGCATAGAGTCGATGCGCACCGGCCGCGCGGAACCCCAGCGCCTCCAGGCACTCCTTCGAGATCTCCGCCGGATGAACCTTCGGGAATTGCAAGGTTCCCGTGCGTTTCGCGCGCAGTCGCGACAGGAGTTGCTTCAAACGGGCTCCACCGTCCTCCACGAACGAGCGGAGCGACACAATCTCTGCCGCTGGGGCGAAGCCCCCCGAATCTACATAAAGAAGGTACGCCTCGATTCGCTCGTCGGAGGCCACCGCCAATCCTGCGATGTCGTCCTTCCTCGCGGTGAGGGTCTCGACCGAACGCTCCCAGCACACCTGCGGATGATCCTCCCCGAGGAGACCGTTGGCGGCGAGATCGTCAACGGTGACAGGAATCACGAACCGGCCGCGGTGATCCTCTGACGCTGCCTCGCGCGCATCGTTCTCTTCGCGCTGCAGGACGAAGTCCGTCAGCAGCGCTTCCTGGACGTATCCGCTTGCGCTGAACAGCCCGCAGGCAGGGGCGAGGCTCTCGGGGACTTCGGCGGCGATCCGGGGAGGGCCGAGAATCGCGAGCTTCGACCCGAGCGAGGCGAGCAGGTGACGGCCGTGACCCTGTCGCCGATGATCCGGATGGACGGCGATCGTGTGAACGAGGGTACCGGACGGCCGCTTGGCGCCGATCAGGACGCCGATCGCGTCGGAACCCGAGAAGGCAACCATGCAGCTGCTGCACCAGACCTGAAGGTCGCGGATCGACCGCTTGAACGCAGCCGGCGTCACGGCTGGCTCGCCGGGAAAGTACGGAGACCAGCAGCGATTGAGCGCGTCGACGAGAAGCGCGATGTCGTCCGTGCGGCAGAAACGGTATGCGGGCATTCTTCGGAAGGGGGACAGTCACACTTCTGCTGTCAGGAGGGCGGAGCAGAAGTGTGACTGTCCCCCTTTTACGTCACCTCGTTGAGGTAGCCGCCCGCGTTACCGTCTGCGGGCGCGCTCGCGGTCGAGCTCGCGGCCGCCGAATCCCGCGCCGGCGTCGCGGCGCCGGCGCCTGGCGCCGAGTAGCTCGCGATCATCTCGGCCATCATCCGCTTGCCGAACTCGATTCCCTCTTCGACGAGGGCGAGGTCGATCGTCGCCGCGGCGCGCTCGCGCGCAAGCTCCTCGATCCGCGCCTGCGTCTGGCTCCGCATGAACCCGGCCGGGACCCGGAAGATCCGCTGCGCGGCCTCGTCCGTCCAGTCGAACGTCGAGATCAGCGGGTTCTTCTTGTCGTCGCGCGCGACGAGCTTCGCGTCGCTTCCTGTGCCGGTGGCGGCCTTCTCCCCGGACGGTGCCTGAATCTCCAGCGGCGCCCCCGTCTCCTCCTCGATCACCTGGCGGGCGAACTCGAGCGTGATCGCGTCGAGCCTCATCATGCGCGCGCGCTTTTCGACGCGTGCCTTGACGCGGCGCCGCTGATAGGCGTTCTTCATGGTCCAGAGGCCCCGCCTCGCATCCTCCGTCCAGCGGAGCTTGCGCCCGTCGTACGTGGTCTCCTCCTCGAGCCCTCCCTCCACCGCCGCGATCTTCTCGATCATCTCCGGGGAGATCACCTCGAAGTCCGAGGCGCCACACACGGTGCACCTCACCGGATCGCTCTGCGTGGCCGCAACGCCGCACGCCCGGCACATCGACACCGGGCGAGACTTCGCCCGCTCGAGCGCCACCGCCTCGGCCAGCGCCTTGGTGGCGGTCGAGGCGCTCTTCGGCATGAAGCGATCCATCGCCTCGTCGATCACCGCGCTGGTGACCACCGAATGCCCCTTTTCGAGCGCCAGGCGAAGGACGCCGGTGCGGGCAATCCCCTTCACCTGCTCGGGCACGCGCTTCATCCGCTCCTCGGCTTCGGGCGTCCACCGGACGGTCTCCTCGGCGCGCACGTCGAGCCTGGGCACCTCGAGGCGCGTGGAAAGGAGGACGTCGCAGGTCGCGGCGCGCAGCACGTTCTCCACGTTGCTCCCCAGCGCCTTCTCGTCCTTCGGGCTGTGAACGCCGATCCGCCCAAGCACGATGAGCCAGGGATTCGTCTTGCGCGCGTGGTCGAGGATCTTCTGGAAGGGCTTGCCGTCGAGGAGCGTCTTCTTGATCGCGATGCCCATCTCGCTCCCCATACGCTCGCTCACCTCGAGATGAGACTGATAGATCTGCGCGAGCCCGGTGTCGATGATCTCCTCGTGGAGCTGATTCTGCTCCTCGAAGCGGAACACCTTCGCCGCCTGCTCGGTGAGGACGTTGACGATGCCGTTGAAGACCGAGTAGTGCAGATAAGGATCGTACACGGCGATCGCCTCGACCTTCTTGCCGAACGCGCGGGCCAGTTCGGACGCGGTCATGAGCGCGCCGAACGACTGGGGGCTTCCGTCGATGCCGACCAGGATCGTGTCCCGCTCGGCATCGCCCAACTCGGGGCCCGACTCCGGGACGTGCTTGACCACCCAGACATCGCGATCGCACTGGCGGGCGACGCGTTCGCAGACCGAGCCGATCACGCTGTCCCGGGCGCGCCCGATCCCCAGGGCGCCGATCACGACCAGGTCGTGCTCGGAGCCGGCGAGATCCTTGAGGATCTCGACATGATGCTTCCCGTCCATCATCCGCGGCTCGAAGGCGAGGCCCGACTCCACGCAGAGGCGTGACATGCCATCGAGATAACTGTCCGAGATGAGCTTGAGGCCCATCGTGATGAGGCTGTCGTGGATCTTCCGCTGGCGCTCCAGTTCCACCTCGTCGAGGTACTCCTCGGGCAGGGTGTACTCCATCTGCCTGAAGCGATAGTCGTGCAGGCTTGCCGCGTACACATGGCAGCCGACCAGTTTCGCGGAGAACGCCTTGCCCAACGCGATGGCGCAGGCGGACGCGCGGTTGGAGTAGTCCGAGTTATCGACGGGAACGTAGATGCTCTTGTACATTGGATTCTCCGGATGGCCCCAGGCCGTTCATGCGCTGGTGGCCGCCTGCTGCCTCCGCCGACCGCCGGACTCCTCGCCGGCGCGAGATCCGTAGCGCCGCCGCACCCAGCCAATCACGGCCAGCTCGATGGCGAGAATGAGCGACGCCGTCTTCACCATCGGGCCGACGGCTGATGGAACCACCTCTGGCTCGACGTAGAGGGAGTACCAGGCCGTGAGACCTCGCCTGTTGCCACGCTCGCGCGACAACCCGTCCCAGACCGAGAAGGCGACCGGCAGGAACTGTCCGGGCGAGAAGGAGGCGCCCGAGCCTGCGCGAAGGGGCCGCTTGAAGATGACCGACCACTCTCCCTGGTCGTAGCTCGCGACTCCCGTGAGCTCCCCGGTGTCGTCGGGCGCGATGTCCGCGCTGCCGCGGCCGGTGAACTGAAGCGGATCGGGGCGGGCCAGATCGAAGAACCAGAGATCCACCGGGTTCTGGGCGTCGCCGAAGATGAAGTACGGCTTTCGCGCGCCGGCCGGCACCTGCGAAGGAATCTGGATCGCGACGGCGTCGGAGAACTCGGACGGCTGGACGGCCGGCGCGGCTTCCTCCTCGGCGAAGGGGTCCGCCGCCGGCGGCAACTCCGCCTCGCCGAAGGGGCTCTGTCCGGTCTCCTGCGGAGCTCCCGGCGCCGACTCCTCTTCCTCCTCCGGAGGCACGGGAAGCGACGGCCCGTTCTTCCCCGTCTTCTGCGCGCTCATGTCGTGCCATCGGACGAGGAGGGCGATCGACTCGGCGTCGTAGATCGCCTGAACGGTCACGGAGGTGGCGGGAGGATGGAACGCGCGTCCGGGCTCCATGATCTGTCCGATGATCGGAAAGCGGGCGACCGGCGCGGATTCGAAGCTCGCAGCCCCCCTCTTCAGATCGATCGGATCCTGGACGTGCCTGGCGACGACCAGGTTGGTATAGCCAGGCCCCTTGCCGCCCGAGAGCGAGACGATGAAGTCGGTGATCGCCCATCGCTGCTCGGGCGTCAGCGCCTCGAGGAACGACGGCATGGGCGTCCCATTGAACCCCGTGCTCATCGTCCGGAAGATGTCCTCGCGCGACGACCCGCCCCGGAAGGTCCAGTTCTGCGAGAGGTTCGCCGCGCGTATCGGATGCCCCCAGTCGTCCACCAGGGTTGGCGCGGAAGGTCCGTCGCCCCGGCCGAGCGTCCCGTGGCACCGCACGCAGCCGCTTTCAACATAGAGCTTCTTCCCAAGCTCGATCGACTCCCTCGTGGCGTTCGGCGCACTCGGGAGCGGAACAGGCTGGGGGGCGTTCTCGCCCTTGGAGAAGTCGGCGGAGAACGTCGTGATGAAGTGCGCGAGATCCGATGCTTCCTGGCCGGAGAGGTTGGGCCAGGCGGGCATCGAGGTGTAGGGCATGCCGCGCCTGATGATGTCGACGAGGTCCTGATGGGTCGGGAGCGCCCCGCTGGGAGTCGTGCGGACCTTGAACTTGCCCTGGGTGAAGTCGCGGGGCCTGGGGCGCAGGTGTGGGGTGGCGTAGCCTTCGCCGTCCCCTTTCTCGCCGTGGCACTGCGCGCAGTACTTGAGATAGAGCGTCCTGCCGGACTCGCGCTGCGCTTCGGTCACGTTTTGAGCCGTCACCCGCGCCGATCCCGTCAGCGCGAGACACACCGCGGCAATCAGGACCGCGAGACCTGCAGCGAGAGACCAGCGCGGGCCGATCGGGCGGGAGATCATTCCCTCGCGACCTCCTCCCTGGCGCGAGGCCTGTGGCCCGTGAAATCGTAAAGAAAGAGGATCGCCTCCCACATCTCTTCTTCCTTCAGGAACTTCTCCCAGGCCGGCATGGCGGTGTCCCAGGGACCCCCTTCCTCGGGAAGTCCCGGTCCCCCCTTGGAAACCCGCCAGAAGAGGAACGTCTCCCG
This sequence comes from Acidobacteriota bacterium, assembly GCA_016184105.1. NCBI lineage: Bacteria > Pseudomonadati > Acidobacteriota > Acidobacteriota bacterium. The sequence goes on along the minus strand of JACPDI010000020.1, from coordinate 10,797 downwards.
CAGGTTCGGAATCGTCCCCTGGTCGGTGAAGTTGGTCGGGATCGGGTCCAGCGCGTGGGCGAACATGCCGTTGCCGGACAGGTCGTCGCCGTGGCAGAAGACGCAGTTCCGGTAGTAGACCTGGCGCCCGTTCTCGACGTGCCTGCGGAACTCTTCCGGATTCGAAGACTCGAGGTGCCGGAAGGGGCTGTCTCCGGCGTCCAGGTCGATCCTCTTCTCGTGAACGGTCACCTCCGTCGGGGAGGCGGGGTGGACCGTTCGCGGGAAGAGCGGGGGCTCGATGGGGACGCTCATCTGGACGTAGACGTTCGCGGCCGCGAGCGCCGGGAGGGCGACGACCGTCGCGCCGAGGAGCGCCGTGTACCGCTTCTCCGTCATGAACCGGACGAGCGGGCGGGAGGCTTCCTCGCGCCGCTCCTGACTGGAGGACACGTACGCCAGGATCGCAATCGAGACGATTCCCATGTAAAGCGAGACGACGGAGGAGGGAATCGGGGCAGTGAATCCGAACCGGAGCAGGACGTAGATCCCCGCCCACCACGCGACGGCCCATATCAGCAGGTTGGCCCGACGGAGGCGAAGGAGCCCGAACGCGGCAGCGACGGCCAGGACGATCGGAATGTTCATCGTGCCACCGCTCCAGCGGGCCGCGCCGCCTCCTGGGAGGCAGCCGGCGCCGCGCGGTAACGGTGGGTCGTCTGGAGCGTCACCGTCGGCGTGCCGCCAAGAGTCTGGAGGTACGCGATCACGCAGAGGATCTCCTGATCGGTGAGGCCGATCGGAGGCTTGTTGATGACGGGCATCCCCCGATTGAATCCCGGCACGATGAAGGCGTCAGGTTCGTACATCGACTGCGCGAAGTACTCGACGTCGCTCAGGCCCGGGACGCGGGTCTTCGCGCGGACACCGACCCCCTCGAGGTCGGGGAACCGGAGCGCCCCCGTCTTGCCGATCGTGTGGCAGGTCGCGCGCACAGTCCGCGCGGCGGGGACCCCGCTACACGCTCCCTCGCGGTGGCCCCAAGGCCCCGCTCCGGTCGCGTGGCTCGCTCGCTGCGCTTGCTCGCGGCAGGATTGCTTCACAACCGCTCACCTCTGTTCCCTGGTGCCGGCCGACCCGACCACCACTTGGGATAGCCGTCGCCGGGCTCGCGGGGCGGCTTCCCGTTTGAAATCGGGCCGGTCGTGCAGGCTCGTGATCCAGAACACGACGCCGATCAGGAGGAAGAACCCGAGCACGGTCACCGAGACGACCTCGGTCGCGAAGCCAAGCGTGGGTGTAAACGCGTCGGCCGACTGGTCCCGAATGACGCCGTACACATGCCAGTGCTGGCGAAGCCCGGATCGAACGTAGCCCATGAGCCCCATGAGCCAGGTGAAGGTCACCGCGATGAAGATCAGCACGTATTGCGAGATCGCCGGAATTCTTCCCCAGCGCACCTCGGTCTTCCTCGCCCCGCGGAAGAGGAAGATGTCGATGGCGGTGATCGACGCCATGGCGAGCAGGACCGAGCCGACCTGGGGCACCGAGAGCCGGATCCGGACCGTCGCCTCGACGAAGTACCCGTAGACGCCGAGGAAGATGACGAACAACGCGGCGGCCGCGAAGATCGAGAGCTGCGCCGCATGGCCCGTCTTCGCCCAGGCCACCGTTGCGACCTTCCCCGTCCGGCGGTAGAGGAGGAAGCTCATGAAGGTCGTCAGGATCAGGATGTTCACGGCGGTGTTCTTGGCGGACATGACACCGAGGTAGCCCAGAATGGGGTGCGACGATCCTCCCATCGCCCGGATTTCGGAGACGGTCGCGATGATCGATCGCGGCGTCGCCCAGACCATGAAGCAGAGCACGATCGCGATGAGAAGGTACTTGATGAACTTCTGAAGCGGCTGCACTCCCTCGACCCGCCCCATCCCGAGCCACAGGTAGTAGTTGGCGGCGAGGAAGAGGTTCCCGATCAGGACGGCCTGGATGATGAAGAGCCACGAGAAGGCCCCGCCCATCATGATGAGCCCGAGCGTCTGCGAGAACGCGTAGATCTCCTTCGCGAGCCAGTAGCCGGCGAAGGGGAGCGGGAGGAAGGCGCTGATCGCGACGAAGTTGCCGATGTATCCCATCCAGTCGTAGTGCGCCCGCTCCTCGTCTGTTTCAGCCTGCAGGAACTTGAACGCCGCATACGCGGCGGCGACCGACCCGCCGAACGCGATGTTCGCGATGAATCGATGGACGTTGATCGGCATCCAGGTGAGGTTGGTGACCGCGTCCCAGACGGAGATCACCGCCCCCGTGTCCGAGACCCCGCGCGGCGACATCATGAAGGTGAGCCAGGCATTGGCGATCATCATGATCGCCGTGCCCGCGACGTTGAGGCCGAGCCCCAGGCCGAGATGAACCAGGGGATGGAACTTCCCCCAGCCGTAATAGTAGGTGTAGAGGAAGAACGCCTCGAGGAAGAAGAGCAGGACGTACGGGAGAAAGGTGGGAGAGAACACGCTCATCAGGTAGTTCGTGAACTTCGGATACAGGATGATGAGCATGAACGTCAGGAACGCCCCGAAGGTCGCGGTGAGCGAGAAGGAGACGGAGAGGAGCTTCGTGAACTCGTACGCGAGCCGGTCGTAACGCAGATCTCCGGTCTTGTAGCCGATCACCTCGATGATGAACGCGAAGATCGGGATGGCCAGGACGAACGCCGCGAACAGCAGGTGAAGCTGCGCGACCGCCCAGATGGCCACGCGGCTGCCGACGACCGGAAAGGTACGGTACTCGGCCTCCGCGTAGGGCTTCGCGCGCGCCTTGCTCTCCGCATCGGCCCTCTCGGCGGCGAGTCCCTGCGCGCGGGGCGTCGCGTCAACGGCCGCGGAAGGAGCCCGGTAAGGCTCCTTGTACTCGCGGTCCAATAGCAACGAGGCCATCTTGACCGTCCCCGCGAACATCACGAGTACGGTGAGGGGACCGAGAACGACGAGCAGTTTGCGGTTCATCACGCCGTTCAGCACGACGCCTCCCTCATTTCCCCTGGATGCCCGTGACGCCTGCCGGCCGCTTGCGCTGGAGCTCCCGCACGTAGGCGACGATCGCCCACCTGTCCGCGGGAGGGATCGGCCAGCGGTATCCGGCCATCAGCCCGCTCCCGTTCGTGATGACGTCGAAGATCTGCCCGTCCGGGTACTTCAGGATCTTGTCCTGGTGAAAGGAGGCGGTGGGGACGTTGCCTCGCTGGAACAGGATCCCCTTGCCCTCCCCCCGGGCGTCGTGGCACGGCTGGCAGTAGATGCGATACCGCTCGCGCCCGCGCTCGACGAGCGTCTCGTCCACGGGAACGGGAATCGTCGCGACAAACGGCCCGTCCGCCTCCTTTCCGGTGAAGAAGGGCACGTCTTCCTTCAGCCCGCCGATCGGGACCGTTCCGGGAACGGGCTCTCTCATGGACGCGCCGTTGTAGAAGAAGTTGCTCGCCGTCTGCGCGCGGACCTTCGGCTGGTCGTCCATGCTCGGATTGAGATGGATGGGAGGGCGGCTCGACGTGCAGCCGCGCGCGCAGCCCGCCGCAGCACCCACGGCGGACGCAAGAAAGAGGAACGCGAACACGCGATTCCGCCCCCTCATGCCGGCATCTCCGGGTTGGGGTTGCGCACCTTGGCCAGATAGGTCGTCCGTGGCCTGGTGTTCAGCTCTTCGAGGAGCGCGTAGTTGCGCGGGTCGGCCTTCGCCTTCACGACGCGGCTCGATCGGTCGCGAAGATCGCCGAACTCGATGGCCGAGGCGGGGCAGGCCTGTTGGCAGGCCGTCTTGACGTCGCCGTCACGAAGCTCGCGCCCCGCGAGCTTCGCATCGATCTTCGCCCGATTGATCCTCTGCGTGCAGTAGGTGCACTTCTCCATCACGCCCCTCGCGCGGACGGTGACGTCCGGGTTCATCGCGAGCCGGAGAATGTCGGGTGTGTCCTTGGTGAAGTTGAAGAAATTGAACCGGCGCACCTTGTAGGGACAGTTGTTCGAGCAGTAGCGGGTCCCGATGCACCGGTTGTAGACCATCACGTTGAGGCCCTGCCCGTCGTGAACGGTTGCGGCCACGGGGCAGACCTGCTCGCAGGGGGCATCCTCGCAGTGCATGCAGGGAACCGGCTGGAAGACGATCTCCGGGCTGCCGGAGGGTTCGCCCGAGAAGTACCGGTCCACCCGCAGCCAGTGCATCTCGCGCCCTTTCGCGACCTGGGTCTTGCCGACGACAGGCACGTTGTTCTCGCTCTGGCAGGCCGTCATGCACGCGCTGCAGCCGATGCAGGCGTTCAAGTCGATCGTCATCCCCCACTGGTGCCCCTGATCGTAGGCGTGCTCCTTCCAGAGGGAGAAGTGATGCGGGGCCTCCTCCGGCGCGGAGGCCGGTTCCGATCGAAGCTCGGCGAGAGTCGACTCGCGGACGATGGGGCGCCCCTCCATGCTGCCATGGCTCTGCGTCGCCGAGAGCGGGTACGCGCGCCCGAGCCTGGTGAGTCTGGCGCCGCTGTCGAAGCCGGGTGCGTTGGACGCCCGGACGGTGAACGTATTGAACCCGACGCCGGACCCGATCCGTCCCGCGCGGAGACGGCCGTATCCCAAGGTGAGGGCCACCACATCGTCTGCCATTCCGGGGAGGATCCAGACGGGAAGCTCGAGCGAGCGGCCCGCGTAATCGAGGCGGACCACATCCTCGCTCGCAAGACCGAGTGTCTCGGCGGTCTTCGGGCTCACGAGTGCGGGGTTGTCCCAGGTGAGCTTGGTGATGGGATCGGGAAGCTCCTGCAGCCACCCGTCGTTCGCGAACCGGCCGTCGTGTAGCGAGGGTGAAGGGAGGAACACGATCTCCAGGCCCTGGCCTGAGCCCGGTCGAAGGCCGTCCGGAGATCGCCCGCCTGTCAAGCGCGCGAGGTCCGCAATGGGCTCCCCTGTCAGATCGGGAACGACTTCGGGAAGCTCGCTGCCGGAAAGGAACCCGTCGTGGAGGACGCGGTTCCACTTCTTGTCGAACTCGGCCTCGCCCAGGATCGGTTTCCACGTCTCCCGCACGATCTCGTAGCCGGGACGATCCTTGCCCCCGGCCATCAGCCCCAGCACTTCAACGGGGGTTCGTCCGCCGAACAGGGGGAGGATCAGCGGCTGGATGACGCTGAGCGTGCCTCCAACCGCGCGCGCGTCTCCCCACGATTCGAGATAGTGAGCGCGAGGGATATGCCACTCCGCCCTGGAGGATGTCTCGTCGACCGCGTGCCCGAGCGCGATCGTGTGAGGGACTTTGGAGAGATATGTTGCGAAGTCGAGGTCGGCGGGGGCGTCGAACACAGGATTGCCGCCCAGGATGACGAGCGTCCGGACCGCCTCCTCTTTAATCGATGCTACGAGCGAGGCCAGCGAGCTCGCGCTCGGAAGCGCAGCGTCCTTCGTCTCGTAGTAGGTGACCGTTCTGCCCGTGTTGCCGAGATACGTGTTCAGGGCGCAGACCGCCGCGTGGACGGCCGGCGGCTGGCGCTCCCCCGCCACGATCAACCCCTTGCCTCGGTTCGCCAGAAGGTCCTTCGCAAGGGCGTCGATCCAGCGCGGGTCGACACCCGGGACGTGGGCCGGGCCCGTCGCTCCGGCGCCGGGCGCCGCAAGGCGCGCCGCGAGGGCCGCGAGGAAGGGGGCGATCTGCCGGCTCTCGAGGCGGAGCCGGTGATCCGCCATGGCTCCCGTCAGCGAGTAGACCCCTTCAACCGCGTAGAGCCGGTTCATCGAGGCATCGGAGGCCTGCCCTGAGCTTGTCGAAAGGGCACGCCTGCCGTCCGCGAAGCCTCGCGCGTGGCGGATCGTCTCCGGGTCGGTGAGGAACGGGTCGGCGTCGAGGGCGAGAATCACCGAGGCTCGATCGAGCCGGAGCATGAGATCGAGGTCGCGTCCCGTGGCGTGCCGCAGACCCGCGAGCCGGCTCTCGTCGCTGACCGCGTCGTAAGTCGCCCACTGCAAACGGGGGTAGCGGGCACGAAGCTCGGAGACGAGACGCGCCAGGGTTGGCGAAGAGAAGGACTCGGAGAGGACGGCAAGGCCGGCGCCGCCATCCGCGGCATGAGCCGCGGAGAGCTGCCCCCAGGCCGTCACGAAATCGCTCCAGGATTTCCGCGTGCTCCGCAGCATGACCGACTGCGAGCGGTCGGGATCGTAGAGGCCGAGGATGGACGCCTGGACGAGGGAGGCCGAGGCCCCGAGGGTCGAGGGGTGCGAAGGGTTTCCCTCGATCTTGGTCGGCCGCCCTTCGTGGCTCTCGACGATCAGGCCGTAGGCGCTCCGGCGGAACGGCATGGTCGTCGCGTAGTAGCGGGGGATCCCCGGGACGATCTCCTCGGGAGCGGTCACATACGGGACAATCTCTTCGACGGGGCGCCGGCACCCCGCGAGCCCCGCAAGCGACAGCGAGGCGCCCAGGAGCATCATCATCTCGCGCCGGGTCACCCCTTCGGGAAGCTCCGAGGCTCCCTCCGGGAATTCCCGCTCGAGCAACGCGCGCGCCTCGGGGCGGTCCTCGATCTGCGCGAGACTTCGCCAATAGGTCCGGCTCACCGGTGGCACCCCGAACAGTCAGTCGGCGGATTGACCGGTCGGTCGCCGAGCACGGCCGCGAGCATCCGGACGTCCCGGGGAGGGGTCCACTTCATGTTGGTGACCTCTGAAACGGGGCGTCTGTAGGGACCGGGGTTCCGGTGGCAGTCGACGCACCAGCTCATGCTGAGCGGCGTCGTCTGGGTGACGGTTTCCATCTCGTCGATGCGGCCGTGGCAGGTGACGCAGCCGATTCCTGCCGCCACATGCGCGCTGTGGGCGAAATAGGCGTAGTCGGGAAGCTTGTGGACGCGGATCCAGCGCATCGGCCGGCCGCTGGCGGCGCTGTCCCGGATCGGTGCGAGCTTCGCGCTGTCCCTCTTCACCGTCTGATGGCAGTTCATGCAGGTCTGTGTGGGCGGAACGTTCGCGACCGCGGAAATCTCGACCGAGGCGTGGCAGTACCGGCAATCGAGACCCAGCTCGCCGGCGTGAAGTTTGTGGCTGTAGGGGACGGGCTGAACGGGACGGTAGCCGACGTCTGTGTACCACGGAGAAAAGTAGTACCAGACGCCCGCGATCGCGAGGGCCGCACCGAGGCTGCCCGCAAGGGCGGCGGCGAGCGGGAGTTTGTTCCACCAGGGGGGGAAAATCTGGGCCAATGGCTAGGACCCCGTCTCGCTGGAGGACAGTTGTCCCGACCGCGAGTGAGCGATGGAGCTCTGCTGCCACATCCTCGCGCCTCCCCCAGGAGTTTCGCCGCAGCGGCAGCGAACGAAATCCGGTGGATTAAGGGGCGCATGTTATCCACGAACGGCGACGAGGGTCAAGCGCGCCAGGCGTCGATTACACCACCCGCAGGCCGAACAACTCCGCCGCCTCCAGCAGGGCCGGATCCTCGAGCGTCAGTTCCCGGACGGCCACGAGCCGCAGCAGCGGCATCGCGCGGTCGAACAGCGTGATGTTGGCCCACAGCGCCTCCCAGCTCGACCACCACCGGAGACCGGCCGCACTGGGATGCGACCGATAGAGGGCGAGCGCCTGTGGCTGCGTGACAGAGCGATTCCTGGTCGCGACACGGGACGGGCGCAGCCGCTCGCGGCCCAGGACGAGGGGATCGTCGAGATCGATCAGCGTCGCGCCGTCGTCCAGCTCTATGTCGGCGAGCGCCAGAGGCAGGCCCCGGCGCCGGAGGAGCGGCGCGATCAGCCGCTGACCCCGGAACGCCGCCAGTTGTTCGGCGACGCAGGACACCGGGCGGTCGGCCAGATACAGGCAGCCGTACGTCTCGGGGTTGTCGTGGCGTCCTTCGCCCTGGAGCACGCGGGGGAACCAGAGCGGTCCGTCGGGCGCGTCGCCGCGCGCGGCCCGGCTCCAGGCGAAGCAGCGGTGGAGGATCACGCGAAGGAGTCGGTGCGTTCCGCGCGGAGCGCGCGCATCAGTTCCTCGGCGCGCCCCGAGCGGACCAGATCGATCGGACGACGGTCGCCCAGCCGCGGGTTGATGCCGAACAGCCACTCCAGGGCGGCATCGCGCTCGTAGAGGCGCAGCACGCTGGACCAGACCAGCTCCAGCAGGTCGACCTTCTCGGCGTTCAGGGGGTCGATCCCGGCGCCTTGCAGCCAGCGTGTGACCTGCGAACGGCTGACGCCGAGCATGTCGGCCAGCCGCGCGGCCGAGCGGAAGTCATGCCGGAGCGCCTCGACCTTGCGTGCGGTGGCGACGGGCATGCGATCAGGATAGCGCAACACTTTTTGTTGCGCAACATTTCGCGTGGCGTCGGCAGGCGGGGCTGCCCCATGTCCCTCTGAACCCGTATAATTGACGCGTCGGGGCGTAGCGCAGCCTGGTAGCGCACCTGCCTTGGGCGCAGGGGGTCGCTGGTTCGAATCCAGTCGCCCCGACCACTTTTCCGATCTGTAGGTCACATATAGGTCACACTGGCTGACGCCGGTTCGGTCCGCCGCGGCGGCGGCGATTAAGATGAGGCGTCGATGCCGCCGACTCGCCACGGTGCTGCGCTTCTCGTCCCGCTTCTGGCAGCTCGCCGGCCTCTCCTCTTGGCCGGGGCGGGCGCAAGCGCGGTGATGGGTTACCCGCTGTGGCGCGGGTTGGTAAGACAACTCGCCGACGAGTTCGCCCCTGCCCTAGCTGTTTCAGACGATTACCTAGGTGACGTCGACAAGATCGCCGACGCCGCAGCGGCTGTTGGTCGCGCCGACGAGTACTTCAAGCGGCTCGACCGCACTTTCTGTTTCGACGGCGCTCCACGTAAGGATCTGCGGTTTCATCGGCGGCTGATTTCCCTCGGATTCTCCGGGCTCATCACCCCAAATTTCGATCCGACGCTCGAGGAAGCATGCATCGCCGAGTATTCGGGCTCGGCTGGTGTTCATCGCTGCGAGCCGGTCGACTTGAGGGACGACCGATCGTACCGCGTCTTTGAATTCCTGCGGAACCTTGGTGCGAGTCTTCGCCACGATCGAGTGTTGCACTTGCACGGCTTTCACAGTTTGCCCAAGCGACTAATACTGGGTGCCCGCGACTACGCTGCTGCGTACGGGCACGATTTGTCTGCGCCTGATGCGGCGCTCCGAACCCTTCCCCGAAAGGTCATCTGGACGCTGCTCGCAACACGACCAGTGCTGTTCGTCGGTTTCAGCATGACAGATCCGTTCTTTAACAAGGCGCTGGATCTTTTGAGGAGCGACTTCGTCCTGACCGACGAACCGGCGCATTTTTCGATCATCCCTTACGACGTCGACTTAACGGCCACTGCCGGCGTGCTCGATCCCGCAGCAGCGCACGAAGAAGCCAAACAGAAGTTCCGCGAAAGACTTCCGCCCTGGCTCGTGCCCATTTTCTATCACGCGCCACGTGATCCCGCGACGGGTCTTCAAGACCATACTGGGCTGGCTTCAGTGATTGAGGATCTCGGTGCCAAGGCTGGGGCGACAGCCCCTGCGGAATCAGCCGTTGATCGACTCGCCCGTCGAGCCCTAGAGGAGCTGTAAATGGAAATCCGGCGGGATCGTCTTGCAACGGAGTTTGCCAAATTCGAACGCCAGGGCAATGGCGTCGTGCTTGGAGCTCCCGGCGTGGGCAAGACGCACTTGCTCGTCACACACTTTCGCGCGGCGCACGCCGATCATCGGCCAGCGTATCTGCTGTCGTTGGACAAGCACTCCGTTCACAACGATCTCGAACTTCAGACAGAACTCGGGCTCGATCGCGATTTGATTGACACGCTGCGCGATGACGTCCGCGCTACACCGGCGGCGCCAGGCTTGCTGATCATTGACTCGTACGACTCGCTGCGCTCCGAAGACGCTCAGAAGTACGTACGGACGCTCATTCGGCGTGCGCAAAACGTTCTGCAGGCAAGCTGGCGGATCATTGTCGCGGTCCGTACGTTTGATGCACTGCGGTCCGAAATGTTGCTTGCAATGTTTCCGCCTGGAGCTCCACCGGCTCCTGAATTCCAGATGCGCGGCGTGCTATGCCGGCACTTCGTCGTCCCAGCGCTCTCGGATGACGAGACGCTGCAAGCGGTTGCCAGCATCCCCGGGCTCGACAGGATCTTTGAGCGCAGCTCGCCAGAATTTCGGTGGTTGCTTCGGACTCCATTCAATTTGTGGCTTGCGGAGAAGTTGCTTGGCGGCGGTGTCAATCCCGACACCCTGAGTGATGTGTCTTCCGAAGTTCAGCTGCTTTCACTGTTTTGGCACCAGCGAGTGGCATCGGGCCTGATGGCTTTGCGACGCCGTTCGGTGTTGACGGAGCTCGCAAGAGCAATGGTGGAAGCCCATCAGCTGTCGGTACGCTTTGACGCGGCGTACAAGCGCGAAGACGACGAAGTATGGCGAGACCTTTTCAGCGCGGAAATCCTTACTCAGGTTGGAACGGCTGGGCAGCGCGTGGCGTTCGCTCACAACATTCTTTTTGACTTTGCTGTTAGCGTCCTGTTGATCGAGGACGAACCAGCGCAAGTCGCCGAGTTTCTGGCAGCCGAACCCGCGCGTCCGGTCTTTTTGAGGCCCAGCATCAACTACTACTTCACGCGCTTGTGGGCAGAAAACCGCGGGGCGTTTTGGGCAGTGTCATGGTTCCTGTTGACCAGCGAGCAAGTGCATCTGCGCTTGTTTGGCCGATTAATCCCGATGGCAGTCGTAGTGCGAGAGGCCGTCACAGTTGATGACTTGGACCCGGTGTTCCGTGCCCTTGCAGCTAAGGAAGCACAAGCTCCTGA
>JACPDI010000019.1 GCA_016184105.1 Acidobacteriota bacterium | reverse complement strand
GAAGTCGGTCAACCCGGCAAAAAAGGGGCGCTCGCGGTGCACCGCGTAGAACCCTGCAGCCTGCGTCCTCGTGAGGTGCAACCGCTTGATGGCACGGATCTGGAAGCCCGACTCCTCGATGCGCTGGATGATCCGCCCGGCGTGACGGGCGCTGAAGGCGTCAGGTTTGATGATGGCGAGTGTGCGTTCCATGTTCTGGCGATTATACCGGGCAGCAGACCGCGCCGGCCATCCGGCAGAGCTGATCATGCCGTTCGAGCGCATGGGGCGTCGCCGTCGCGACCCCGACTCGCATCACGGCGCGCTCGAGGGGGACCAGCCGGGAGACACGCAGCAGTGGAACCGCAACGCCCCTGCGCTCGACGAGCGCGGCCTCCCCTCCGACGCCGTCGCCATCGCGCAGGATGCGATCGGGGCCAACGAAGACGAGACGGAGGGGTGAGGACGGGCCGCCCCTTCCGTCAGGCGCCGCACCGAGTGGCACTCCTGCTGCCAATGCCGTGGCGGTCCGTTATCGAAGAGATTCCATGATCTCGTCGAGCGCGGCCTTCGGCGGGCGCACCTTGTCGAGCGGCAGCGTGGCCAGCGGCTCGTCGATGGTGTTCAGCAGCGTCGTGAAATCGTCGCGGTCGGGCTCGACGTAAAGGACGCCGGTCGCGTATTCGCCCCGGCGCGCCGTTTCGTGCAGGACCCGCAGCGCCTTCAGCTTGTCGGTCGGGTCGTACTCCTCCGCCACTTTCTTGAGGTACAGCCGCGAACCGTCGTGCAGCGTGACCTCCTTCGTGGTCCCGGGCTCATATTCCACCGCGATATCGTCGAAGAACGGCACGAAGCTGATCTCCCCCAGCACCTCGTCGTGTTCCTTGACGTAGGCGTAGCTCTTGGTGGATCCCGAGTGGTCGTTGAACGTGACGCAGGGAGACAGGACGTCGATCATGGCGGTCCCGCGGTGCGCGATGGCGGCCTTCAGGATCGCGGACAGCTGCTTCTTGTCACCCGAGAACGAACGCGCCACGAACGTCGCGCCCAGCTCGATGGCCATCACGCAGGTGTCGAGCGGCGGCAGGTCGTTGACGACGCCGTTCTTGAGCGTCGAGCCGACATCGGCCGTCGGCGAGAACTGCCCCTTGGTGAGGCCGTAGCAGCCGTTGTCTTCGATGATGTAAATCATCGGCACGTTGCGGCGCATCAGGTGGACGAACTGGCCGATGCCGATCGCGCCCGTGTCGCCGTCGCCGCTGACGCCGATCGCGATCAGCGTCTTGTTCGCGAGGATCGCGCCGGTCGCCACCGACGGCATCCGGCCGTGCACGGCATTGAACCCGTGCGACGTGCCCAGGAAGTACGCCGGGCTCTTGCTGGAGCAGCCGATCCCGGAGAGCTTGATCACCTGAGAGCCGTCCACGCCCATCTCCCAGAACGACTCGACGATGCGTTCGGAGATTGCGTTGTGGCCGCAGCCGGCGCAGAGCGTCGTCCTGCCGCCGCGGTACGGGGCGACCTCGAGCCCGAGGCGGTTGGTCTTCTTCGCGGGCGCCGGTGGAACCGTGGGTGTGTCTGCCATGTCACTCGCCTCCGAGCCCGCCTGAAAACGCCACCGCCTTCTTCGGCGCCGCCGGCTTTGCGCCCTCCTGTTCGAGGAGGTCGTCGGTCACCGACCGCGCATCGATCGGCAGGCCGTTGAAGTGCAGCACGCTGCGGTATTTCGACGCCAGGTCGGCCGGCAGATCGATCTTCAGCAGCGACCGCATCTGCGCGTCGCGGTTCTGCTCGACGACGTAGATCCGCTTGTGGCGCTCGACGAAGGCCCGCACCTCGTCGCCGAACGGGTACGCGCGGACCCGCAGGTAGGACGTCTTCACGCCGTATTCCGACAAGAGCTGGTCGCGGCTCTCCATCACCGCGAAGTGACTGGTGCCATACGCGATGATGCCGATCTCGGCGCCCTCCTGCTCGGACGCCTCCGGCTGCGGCACGAACCGCTTCGCCGTCTCGAACTTGCGCGCGAGCCGCTCCAGGTTGCGCTGATAATCGTCGGGGCGCTCGCTGTACTGCCCGCGCTCGTTGTGGCCGGAGCCGCGCGCGAAATACGCCGGCATGCCGTCGCCAGGAATCGTCCGGTACGGAATGCCGTCCCCATCGACGTCGCGGTAGCGCCCCCACTCGGTCCCCAGGCGCTCGAGCGTCTCGGCATCGAGCAGCTTGCCGCGGCTCAGCGGCCGTGTCGGGTACTCGAACGGGTCGGACATCCACGTGTTCATGCCGAGATCGAGGTCCGACATGACGAACACCAGCGTCTGGAACTGCTCGGCGAGATCGAAGGCGTCCATCGCCATCGAGTAGCACTCCCCGACCGACGCGGGAAGCAGCAGGATGTGCTTCGTGTCGCCGTGCGAGACGACCGCGGTCGTGAGGATGTCCCCCTGCGCGGTGCGGGTCGGGAGGCCGGTGGACGGCCCGACGCGCTGGATGTCGAACACCACGCCGGGCACCTCCGCGTAGTAGGCGAGACCGGCGAACTCGGACATCAGGGACACGCCGGGTCCGGCCGTCGATGTCATCGCGCGCGCGCCCGCCCATCCGGCGCCCAGCACCATGCCGATCGAGGCGATCTCATCCTCCGCCTGCACGATCGCGAACGTCGCCTTCCCGGTCTCCTTGTCCGTGCGGTACTTCCGCATGTAGTCGATGAGCGTCTCGGGCAGCGACGAGGACGGCGTGATCGGGTACCACGCCACGACGGTCACGCCCGCCATCATGCACCCGAGGGCCGCCGCCGCATTCCCCTCGATCAGGATCTTGCCGGCGGTCTGGTCCATCGGCTCGATGTAGAACGGGTCCTGCTTCGGCAGGTTGGCCTCGGCATACCCGTAGCCCGCCGTGAGGGCGCCCAGGTTCAGCTCGACCGCCTTCGCTTTCTTCCCGAACTGCTTGCGCAGCGCCTTCTCCATCTGCGCCATGTCGATCTTGAGCAGGCAGGAAAGCACGCCGTCATAGATCATGTTGCGCACGAGACGGCGGAGCTTCGCGTCGGGGCACACCGGCGCGACGAGCTTGTCGAACGGAACGGGATAGAACAACAGGTCGGCCCGCAGCGCCTTGAGGTTGAGCGGCTCGTCATAGATGACGGCGGCGCCCGATTCGAGCGACAGCACATCTTCCTTCGCCGTCTCCGGGTTCATGGCGACGAGCACGTCGATTTCTTTCTTGCGTCCGATGTAGCCGTCCTTGCTGGCCCGGATGGTGTACCACGTGGGCAGCCCGGCAATGTTCGACGGGAACATGTTCTTGCCCGAGACCGGCACGCCCATCTGGAAAATCGAGCGGATGAGCACGAGATTCGCCGTCTGGCTTCCCGAGCCGTTCACGGTGGCGACCTGGATGCTGAAGTCGTTGACGACCCGATGGGGGGACGGACCGATAGCGGTCTCCTGGACCGCCGCGTTGGGCACGGGCATGGGTCGAGGGTCCTTTGGTGAGGAGTTTCGCGACTGAGGGAATTATATCAGGCGGAGGCCGGGGTCAGCGGCCGGAGGCCAGAGGCCAGGTGCACGCAGGATTAACTCAGTCGTACCTGGCCTCTGACCTCTGGCACGTGACTTCTTATTACTTGAGCCCCGCCGCGATCGCCTGGCCGATCTCCGCCGGGCTCTTGACGACCGTGACACCCGCGGCCGACAGCGCGGCCATCTTCTCGGCGGCCGTGCCCTTGCCGCCCGAGATGATCGCGCCCGCGTGTCCCATCCGGCGTCCGGGGGGCGCGGTCTGGCCGGCGATGAAGCCGACGACCGGCTTCTTGAAATTGGCCTTGATCCACGCCGCAGCTTCTTCCTCCGCGCTGCCGCCGATCTCGCCAATCATCGCCACCGCCTCGGTCTCCGGATCGTCCTTGAACAGCGTGAGTGCGTCGATGAACGTCGTCCCGATGAGCGGGTCGCCGCCGATGCCGATGCACGTCGTCTGGCCGAGGCCGAGCCGCGTGAGCTGGTGGATCGCTTCGTAGGTGAGCGTGCCGCTCTTCGACACGATGCCGACGCGTCCCGGCTTGCAGATGTGCGCCGGAATGATGCCGGCCTTGCCCTGGCCCGCGGTGATGATGCCGGGACAGTTCGGGCCGATGAGCCGCGTGCGCTTCTCTTTCAGGAAGGTGAGCGCCTTCATCATGTCGAGCGTCGGGATGCCCTCGGTGATGCACACCGTGAGGCCGAGCCCGGCGTCGGCCGCCTCCATGACCGCGTCGGCGGCGAAGGGGGGCGGCACGAAGATCACCGACGCGTTCGCGCCCGTCTTCTTCACCGCGTCGGCAACCGTGTTGAAGATCGGCCAGCCCTCGTGGGTCGTCCCTCCCTTGCCGGGGGTGACGCCGCCGACGACGTTCGTGCCGTAGGCCGCGGCCGCTTTCGCGTGGAACGTGCCTTCCCTGCCGGTGAGTCCCTGGACGAGGAGCCGCGTGTGCTTGTCGAGAAGGATCGCCATGGCTACCTCTTGCCCCCTCTCAACGCCGCAGCGGCGGCGACAACCTTGCGGGCCGCTTCGTCCATCGTGTCGGCGGTCTCGAAGTTCAGGCCGCTCTCCTCGAGCATCTGCTTGCCTCTCTCCACGTTGGTGCCTTCCATGCGGATGACGACCGGCACGCCGACGTGGAGTTCCCTGACGGCGGCAATCACCCCCTCGGCGAGCACGTCGCAGCGCAGGATGCCGCCGAAGATGTTGATGAGGACCGCCTGGACGGCCTTGTCGGACATCAGGATCTTGAACGCGTTCCGGATCTGCTCCGCGTTGGCGCCGCCCCCCACGTCCAGGAAGTTGGCCGGCTCGCCGCCGGCGAGCTTGATGATGTCCATCGTCGCCATGGCGAGGCCGGCGCCGTTGACCATGCAGCCGATGTTGCCATCCAGCTTGATGTAGTTGAGGCTGTACTTCGACGCCTCGATCTCGAGCGGGTCCTCTTCGTTGAGATCGCGCAGCCCGGCCACGTCGGCGTGCCTGTACAGGGCGTTGTCGTCGAAATTCATCTTCGCGTCGAGCGCCAGCAGGTCCCCCGCCCTGGTGACGATCAGCGGGTTGATCTCGAGCAGCGACGCGTCCGAGGCGACAAACGCCTGATGGAGCGCGGTCATCACCGTGATGCCCTTGCGCACCGACGCCCCCTCGAGGCCGAGCGCGAAGGCGAGCTTCTGCGCCTGGAAATTCTGCAGCCCGATGCCCGGCTCGATGAACTCCTTGTGGATCTTCTCGGGCGTCTCGGCGGCGACCTTTTCGATTTCGACGCCTCCCTCCCGGCTGACCATCACCACGATCTTCTGGGTCGATCGGTCGATGACCATGCCGAGGTATAGCTCGCGCGCGATGTCGAGCCCTTCCTCGATGAGCACGCGCTGCACCTTTCGTCCCTCGGGGCCGGTCTGGTATGTCACCAGCGTCATCCCGAGCATGTCCCCGGCGAGGCGCCGGGCCTCTTCGGAACTTTTCGCAAGCTTGACGCCGCCACCCTTGCCGCGCCCGCCCGCATGGATTTGCGCCTTCACGACGGAGACGGCGCCGCCAAGCGTGCGCGCGACGTCCGCCGCGGCGCTCGCCTGCGTCACGACTTCGCCTCTGGGCACAGGCACGCCGTGCCGCGCCAGGATTGCCTTCGCCTGATATTCGTGGATTTTCATAATGACCGATCTCCGATGATATCATTCCGCTTTTGGAGTAAACCTACACGATGAGTCGTAGCTTCGCGTCGTCATCCGTGGGCACGAAAGTGCTCATCGCGGTGACCGGGCTCCTTCTGTTCGTCTTCCTCATCGGTCATCTCGCGGGCAACCTCCTCGTTCTTCTCGGTCCAGGGCCCTTCAACGCCTACTCGCACACGCTGATCTCCAATCCTCTCGTCATCCCGATGGAGATCGGGCTGTTGCTGGTCGTCCTGGTGCACGTCTACAAGACCGTGAAGATGTACCTGCAGAACCAGCAGGCGAGGCCTGAGCGCTACGCGGTGAAGCACTGGGCGGGGCACACGAGCCGGAAGAGCGTTGCGTCATCGACGATGATCGTGTCCGGTCTCGTCACCGCCGTCTTCGTCATCTTCCACCTGCAGCAGTTCAAATGGGGGTCGTACTACGAGACCGCCGACACGCCTGCTGTGAGGGACCTCTACCGCACCGAGGTCGAGTTCTTCCAGGACCCGATCTGGGTGGCCATCTACGTGATCTGCATGGGCCTGATCTTCCTGCACCTGCGTCACGGGATTGCGAGTGCGTGCCAGTCGCTCGGCGCAGCCGAGACGTTTGGCAAGCGCATGCTCCGCGTCGGCATGGTCGCCGCCCTCATCATCGGCGGCGGGTTCGCCATCATTCCGTTATTCATCTATTTCGCGAAATGAACCGCTTATGACCCTAGACAGCAAGATCCCAGGCGGCCCGATTGCGGAGAAATGGGACCGCCATCGCTTCGAGATGAAGCTGGTCAACCCCGCGAACCGCCGCAAATATACCGTCATCATCGTCGGGACGGGGCTCGCGGGCGCATCGGCGGCCTCATCGCTCGGCGAGCTGGGTTACAACGTCCTGAGCTTCTGCATCAGCGACAGTCCCCGCCGCGCGCACTCGATTGCCGCGCAGGGGGGGATCAACGCCGCCAAGAACTACCGCAATGACGGCGACAGCATCCAGCGCCTCTTTTACGACACGGTCAAGGGAGGCGATTACCGCGCGCGCGAGGCGAACGTCTACCGCCTGGCGCAGATCTCCGTGAACATCATCGACCACTGCGTGGCGCAGGGGGTGCCCTTCGCACGCGAGTACGGCGGCCTGCTCGACAACCGCTCGTTCGGCGGCGCGCAGGTCTCGCGCACGTTCTATGCGCGCGGCCAGACGGGGCAGCAGCTCCTGCTGGGGGCCTACCAGTCCATGATGCGGCAGGTGAACGCCGGCACCGTGAAGGAGTTCACCCAGCGCGAGATGCTCGACCTGGCGCTGGTCAACGGCCAGGCGCGCGGCATCATCGTCCGCAACCTCGTGACCGGGCAGATCGAACGCTACGCCGCCGACGCGGTGCTGCTCTGCACGGGGGGCTACGGAACCGTCTTCTATCTCTCCACCAACGCGGTCAACTCGAACTGCACGGCGATCTGGCGCGCGCACAAGCGCGGCGCGCTGTTCGCCAACCCGTGCTTCACGCAGATCCATCCGACGTGCATCCCGGTTTCCGGCGAGCACCAGTCGAAGCTCACGCTGATGAGCGAGAGCCTGCGGAACGACGGGCGCGTGTGGGTGCCGAAGAACAGGGGGGACCGCCGCCCGGCGGACCAGATCCCGGAAGACGAGCGCGACTACTACCTGGAGCGGCGGTATCCCAGCTTCGGCAACCTCGTCCCGCGCGACGTCGCCTCACGCGCCGCCAAGGCGGTGTGCGACGAGGGGCGCGGCGTGGGGGAAACCGGGCTGTCCGTCTACCTGGATTTCCGCGACTCCATCCAGCGCCTCGGGCGGAACGTGATCGAAGAGCGCTACGGCAATCTCTTCGACATGTACAACAAGATCACGGCCGAGGACCCTTACAAGGCGCCGATGCGGATCTACCCCGCCGTGCACTACGCGATGGGCGGGCTCTGGGTCGACTACAACCTGATGAGCAACGTTCCGGGGCTGCACGTGCTCGGCGAGGCGAACTTCTCCGACCACGGCGCGAACCGCCTCGGGGCGAGCGCCCTCATGCAGGGGCTGGCCGACGGCTACTTCGTGATCCCGTACACCCTGGCGCACTACCTGGGCAGCGCGCCGTTGCCGAAGGTCACCACGGAGCACGACGCGTTCCGCGAGGCCGAGGCCGGCGTGAGCGACCGCCTGACGAAGCTGCTGAGCGTGAACGGCAAGGAGACGCCCCGCGCGCTCCACCGCCGGCTCGGCAAGGTGCTGTGGGACTTGGTCGGCATGGGCCGCACCGCCGAGGGCCTTAAGACGGCGCTGAAACGGATCCCCGAGCTGCGCGAGGAGTTCTGGCAGAACGTGTCGGTCACCGGGCAGGCGGGAGACCTCAACAAGAACCTCGAGTATGCCGGCCGCGTGGCGGACCATCTCGAGTTCGCCGAGCTGCTCGCGCTCGACGCGCTCCACCGCAACGAATCGTGCGGCGGTCACTTCCGCGAGGAATACCAGACCCCTGACGGCGAGGCGCTCCGCGACGATCACAACTTCATGTACGCGGCGGCCTGGGAGTTCACCGGCGTGGGCAGGGCGCCCACGCTGCACAAGGAGCCGCTCACCTTCGAGTACGTGAAGCCTTCACAGCGGAGCTACAAATAATGGCTGGCATGACGATTCACCTGCGCGTCTGGCGTCAGGCGGGGCCGAACCAGGGGGGCACGCTCGTCCCCTATACGGCCGAAGACGTCTCGCCGGACATGTCGTTCCTCGAAATGCTCGACGTCGTCAACGAGAAGCTGATCGCGGCCGGCAAGGACCCGATCGCGTTTGATTCCGACTGCCGCGAGGGCATCTGCGGCGCCTGCGGCATGGTCATCAACGGCGTGCCGCACGGGCCGGATCCCGGCACCACGGCGTGCCAGCTGCACATGCGGCGGTTCAAGGACGGCGACACCATCACGCTCGAGCCGTTCCGGGCGCGTGCGTTCCCGGTGCTGAAGGACCTCATCGTGGACCGCGGCGCGCTCGACCGCATCATCAAGGCGGGCGGCTACATCTCCGCCAACGTCGGCGCGGCGCCCGAGGCGAACGCGCTGCCCGTCCCAAAGCCGATCGCCGAGCAGGCGTTCGAGTCGGCGGCGTGCGTCGGCTGCGGCGCGTGCGTGGCGGCGTGCAAGAACGCCTCGGCGGTGCTCTTTACGTCGGCCAAGATCAGCCACCTCAACGTGCTGCCGCAGGGGCAGGCCGAGCGGACCCGCCGCGCGGTGGCCATGCTCGACCAGCACGACCTCGAAGGCTTCGGCAGTTGCTCGAACGAAGGGGAATGCGAAGCGGTCTGCCCGAAGGAGATCAGGCTGTCGAACATCGCGCGGATGAACCGCGAGTACCTCCGGGCAAGGCTCGTCGGGGTCTGAGGTACAGGGTTGCAACCCGGAACCATTTCAGGCGCGCCCGGCACCACGGCGGCGCCGGCGGGCTTCGCCTCAGAGACGCACCGGTACGCCGGTAAGACGGCTGCCGGCGCGCAGCGCCGCGCCCAGGACGGCGCGGCGGGCGCCCTGGGGCGAGAGCCACCACTGCTCGAACAGGACCTTCCCCAGATGCCAGGCGGCCCCGATGTCGCGCACGCGGACCTCGGGGGCGGGCTCGGCGAAAAAGTCGCCGTAGGCCACTCCGGCAGCCCCACCGCCCGCCTCCAGCATGCAGAACCCATCGCCACAGAACGTTGTGTCGCACGGCTGTCCGAGCGCCGCGGCGGCGACGCGCTCGGCCGCCACCAGGGCCTCGGCGTGCGCGAAGACGCCGGCCTTGGGCAGCAGCAGCGGCACGTCAGGCTTCCACCGGCCGGGGATCTGCACCGCGGTGATATCACCGATCGCGAGCACGCCTTCGGCTCGCGTCTCGAGCGTTCGCCGATCGACGGAAATCCAGCCGGCCTCGTTGGCCAGCCCGCTCGTCCGGACGACGGATGGCGAGCGGTGCGGCGGAATCGCGACGAGCAGATCGAAGGGAACCGAGGCGCCGTTGTCGAACGCCAGCACCCGGTCGGCGATGGACGCCACCTTGTGCAGCGGGTGGAATCCAACGCCTCGCGACTGGAGCATCGCGGCGACGGCGCCGCCGAGCGCCGGCCCCGCAACCGGGAGCGGCTGCGGCTCCGGCGTGAACAGGTCCACGCTCACGTCGATCCGCCGGCGCCGGCGCAGGTAATCCGCGATGAGCATGGCCCCTTCGTGCGGCGCGCCCGGGCACTTGTACGGCAGCCCGGCCACCAGCACCGCGACCTTCGCACCGTTCCCCAGCGCGTCGAGAGCGGGTTTGAGCCTGGTCGCGCCCTCGAGGGAATAGTAGCTGTGCGAGCGCCCGGATAGTCCCGGCACCGCGTCGGCCGCCAACTCCGCGCCGAGCGCGACGACCAGGAAGTCGAATTCCAGGCTCCCCCGGCTCGTCTCCACGCGCCGGCCGGCGACGTCGATCGCCGAGACCTCGCCCTCGTGCAGGTTGACGCCACGCGCCAGCAGCTTCGCCAGCGGCGAGGTAACCTGACCGGGGGTTCGTGCGCCGGTCATCACCCACAGGAACGACGGCGCAAACGCATGTTGGGGATCGCGTTCCACGACGGTGATGCGATGCCCGCTCCCGAGGCGGCGGCGAAGCGCATGAGCCGCCACCTGCCCGCCCACGCCTGCGCCGAGAATGACGACATGCGCGCCCATCTCAGAACACCAGCACGCGGTCGGCGCTCACAGTCCAGCGGGTCAGCTCGTCCATCGAGCTGCGGTGGGCCCCATCCACCAGTTCCCCGTCCGTGAGCCCGCGCGCGTCCATGCAGGATCCACACACTCCGACCGCGCCCCCCTGCCTGACGACGGCGGAGATCATCCGTTCGAGGTTGTAGAAGCCGCTCGGCAGCTTTTGGCCGGCTTTGGCGGTCGCCGCCGCGTCTCCGATCAGAAACACCTTCACGGCCGTGTCCGGCTGTTTGCCCAGCGAGCCGGCCAGCCGGAGCCCGTTGTACGTGCGTTCGGTGCCATACGGGGGATCGTTCAGGATCAGCAGGTAGGTCATGGCCGCGCTCCGGCCGGCGACCCGTGGGCGAGGTCATAGCCGAGCGCCTGCCATTCGGTGACGCCCAGTTCGAAGCGCCTGGCGTTGAACCCGCGGCGGCGCAGCAGGGCGACCGCGTCGACCGCCATCACGCAGTACGGTCCCCGGCAGTAGGCGACGATTTCCTGCCTGCGCGGCAGCGCGCGCAGGCGCCGGCGCAGGTCGGAGAGCGGCACGGAGAGGGCGCCGGGCAGATGCGACACGCGGTACTCGTCTTCGGGGCGTACGTCGATCACCGTCACGGAGCCTTCGCGGATCCGGGCGCGGAGCGCGCGGGCGTCGATCGCCTCCACGGCGCCGCGCCCCTCGAGCAGCTCCCGGCGGGCGCGCTCGATCTCGGCGAGCTGCGACTCCCCTACCGCGCGGATCGCGTGCACAAGGGCGACCACCTCTCGGCTGGCGAGGCGGTAGCGAACGAAGCGGCCGTCGCGATCGGCCTCCACCAGCCGGGCCCGCCGCAGCACCTGGAGGTGCTGCGAGGTGTTGGCGATCGACTGGCCGATTTCCGCCGCGAGCGCCTCGACGGCGCGCGGGTGCTGGGCGAGCAGGTCGAGCAGCTCCAGGCGCGCCGCGCCGCCGAGGGCGCGCCCGAGCCGCGCCAGCTCGCCGTAGACCGCCGCCTTGAACCGTCGGCCGGAGGATGCGTCGTCCATTCCATTATTCTATTGAATGTTGAAGTGCGGGGCAACCGGAATCGCGGAGGGCCTGTCGGGCGCGCCGTCCTGCTGCGGGGCGGACCTTTCAGGTCCGCCCCGCAGCAGGACCCCGACCTTACGCCGTCACCGCGCGCGGTGCGGCGGCTGCGGCCTCGAGCGCTTGACGCAAGTCAGCGATCAGGTCGTCGACGTCCTCGATCCCGACCGAATAACGCACCAGCCCGTCGCTGAAGCCCGCCTGGCGGCGATCTTCCGGCTTCATGCACGCATGGGTCATCGACGCGGGATGCTCGATGAGCGTCTCGACCCCGCCCAGCGACACCGCGAGCGTCGCCAGCCTGACGTTGTCCATCAGCCGCTTGCCCGCTTCGAAGCCCCCTTTCAGCTCGAAGGCGATCATCGAGCCGAAGCCCGTCATCTGCCGCCGCGCCAGGGCGTGCTGCGGGTGCGACTCGAGGCCGATGTAGCGGACCGACGCCACCTCCGGCTGCTCCTGCAGCCAGCGCGCGACCTTCATCGCGCTCTCCTGCGCGCGCTCGACGCGCAGCCCGAGTGTCTTCAGCCCGCGGATGACCAGGAACGCCTGGTGCGGATCCATGTTGCATCCCGAGTTCACCATGGCCCGGCGCAGCCGCTTGTGGACGGCCGGATCCTTCGCCACGATCACGCCGCCGACCACGTCGGCGTGCCCGTTGAGGAACTTCGTGACGGAGTGCAGCACGACGTCAGCGCCGAGATCGAGCGGCTTCTGCAGGTACGGGCTCGCGAACGTGTTGTCCACGACGACGAGCGCGCCGTGGGCGTGCGCCATCGCTGCGATGGCGGCGATGTCGCTCACCTGCATGGACGGGTTCGACGGGCTCTCGACGTACACGAGCTTCGTTTCCGGCCTGATCGCGCGCCGCGCCTCCGCGAGATCGGTCGTGTCGATGTAGGCCGCCGTGACCCCAAACCGCCCGTAGTCGGCCTCGAGCAACACCCGGCTCGCGCCGTAGACCGACGCCGTGCTGACGACGTGGCCGCCCGAGGACAGCAGCGCCAGGTAGACCGTGTTCACCGCCGCCATGCCGGAGCTGGTGGCGATGCCCGCGCAGCCGTTCTCCAGCTCGGCGACGTTGTCTTCCAGCGCGCGAACGGTGGGATTGCCGATTCGCGTGTAGATGAAGCCGTCACCCTCGCCGGCAAAGAGCGCCGCGCCATGCTCGGCGCTGCGGAACGCGAAGGTCGACGTCTGGTAGATAGGCACCGTCACCGCCCCGGTTGGATCGGGGCGGTGACCGGCGTGGATCAGCTTGCTGTTGATGCCGAGATCTTTGGTCTGCATATGAGGACTCGAGGCCCATCCTCACATTCACGCAACCGAAGCGTTCTTGCCGTCCTCCGGCAGGATCACCGTGACGAGTTCCTTCACGGCGTTCGCCGACTTGTGGAGCGCGGCCTTTTCAGCGTCCGTCAGCGCGATCTGGATGATCTGCTCGACGCCCCCGGCGCCCAGCTTCACCGGCACGCCGACAAACAGGCCGCGGATGCCGTACTCCCCTTCCAGGTACACCGAGCACGGCAGGATCTTCTTCTTGTCCTTGAGGATCGCCTCCACCATCTCGGCCACGGCCGATCCCGGCGCGTACCACGCGCTGGTGCCGACCAGCTTGGTGATCTCCGCGCCGCCGTTCGCGGTCCGCGCGGCGATCGCGTCGATCCGGTCCTGCCTCAGCAGGTCGGGCAGCGGAATCCCGGCAACCGTCGAGTAGCGGGCGAGCGGCACCATCGTGTCGCCGTGCCCTCCCAGGACGAAGGCGTGGACGTTTTCGACCGACACGTTCAGCTCCATCGAGATGAACGTGCGCATGCGCGCCGAGTCGAGCACGCCGGCCATCCCGATGACCCGCTGCTTGGGCAGCTTGCCGATGCGCATGACCGCCTGCGCCATCGCGTCCAGCGGGTTCGACACCGGAAGGATGATCGCCTTCGGCGAGTGCTTCACGACTTCCGCCGTGACGTCCTGCATGATCTTGTAGTTGATGTTCAGCAGGTCGTCGCGGCTCATGCCCGGCTTGCGCGGCACGCCCGACGTGATGACGACGATGTCCGAATTCGCGGTCTGGGCCCAGTCATTCGTGCCCACGCCGATCAGGCGCGCGCTCGACCCCTCGATCGGGCACGCCTGGTAGATGTCCAGCGCGACGCCGGCCGCCTTCTGGTCCGCGATGTCGACGATCACGACATCGGCCAGCTCCTTGTTGGCGATCTGCCGCGCGACGGTGGCGCCGACGTTCCCCGCGCCGCCCACGACTGTGACTTTGCGATTCATAAGTGCGCTCCGTTACATGTTGCCGATGATAGCGTCCGCGAATTGCGACGTCTTGAGTTCCTTCGCGCCTTCCATCTGCCGGGCGAGGTCGTACGTCACCGTCTTCTGCTTGATCGTCTTCGCCAGCGCGCTCTCGATGAGATCCGCCGCCGGCCCCCATCCGAGATACCGCAACATCATCACGCCGGAGAGGATCACCGATGCCGGGTTGATGACGTCCTTGCCCGCGTACTTCGGCGCCGTGCCGTGCGTCGCCTCGAAGAAGGCGATCTCGTCGCCGATGTTCGCGCCCGGCGCCATGCCGAGCCCGCCCACCTGCGCGGCGCACGCATCCGACAGGTAGTCGCCGTTCAAGTTCGGCGTCGCGAACATGTCGTACTCGCTGGTGCGCGTGAGGATCTGCTGGAACACGCTGTCGGCGATGCGGTCGTTGATGAGCAGCTTGCCCTCCTTCGACGCGCCGTTCCACGTCTCTTCCTCGGTGACGATGCGATCGCGAAACTCGGCCTTGGCGACCTCGTAGCCCCAATCGCGGAACGCCCCCTCGGTGAACTTCATGATGTTGCCCTTGTGCACCAGCGTCAGCACCTTGCGCTTGTTCATCAGCGCGTACTGGATGGCCATCCGGACCAGGCGCTTGGATCCGAATTCCGAGATCGGTTTGATGCCAATCCCCGAGTCCGGCCGGATCCGCTTGCCCATCTCCTTCTCGAGGAACTCGATGATGCGGGCCGCCTGCGGAGTGCCCTTGGCCCATTCGATGCCGGCGTACACGTCCTCGGTGTTCTCGCGGTAGATGACGACGTCCATCCGTTCCGGGTGGGTCACCGGCGCGGGCGTGCCGGAGTAGAACTTCACCGGCCGCACGCACGCGTACAGGTCGAGCACCTGGCGCAGCGTGACGTTGAGGCTGCGGATGCCGCCACCAATCGGCGTCGTCAGCGGACCCTTGATCGCAATCTTGTAAGTGCGGACGGCCTCGATGGTGTCGTTCGGCAGCCACTCGTTGAACTGGCTGAAGGCCTTCTCGCCGGCAAAGACTTCGAACCAGACGATTTTCTTCCTGCCGTGGAACGCCTTGGCGACGGCGGCGTCGAAGACGCGGACGCTGGCACGCCAGATGTCCGGGCCCGTGCCGTCCCCTTCAATGAATGGAACGATCGGGTTATCCGGCACGACGAGCTGGCCGTTGCGTTTGCCAATCGGCGTACCTTCGGTCGGAGGTTTCAGCGATGAAAAGTCAGGCATGACAACTCGGTTTTTTAGGGCACGTCCCCGCGGGTTCGTCACACGGAGTTAACAGAAAGTGTGGAAAAGCTTGTGGAAAAGAGCGCCCGACGGGCCGTTCGGCCGCATCAGACGCGCGGTTCCAGCGATTTGCACTATCGTGGTGCGACACGCAGGGGCGCGCGGTTAAGAAGAATGGCGCGGCGATCTGATTATATGAAGAAATTCAGCGGAGGCCGAGCCGAATCGTCCGGCCGGTGACGAGATCGTTCAATTCCACGGCGTCGGCGCCGACCGCGATGACCGAGTACCGCTCACGGACCGTGTCGCCCGCCTTGACGAGAAACACATCGCCCATGCCCGAGAGCACCGCGGTGCGGATGCGAACGCCTGCCGGATTCTCGTCTTCCGCGATCCCGCTCAGCGAGAACGGCGGCGGCTCGGGAACGGAGAGCGCGGGACGCAGGTCGCCGGCCGGACGCGTCGCGCCGCGCGGTACGGGACGCGGCTGGGGAGGCGGGACGTGGAACGCGAACGGGTTGCGGCTCGAGCCGCCCGGCTCGGGCGCCGTCGCGAGCCGCGCGCGCAACCGCGCGGCCTGTGACTGGATGTCGCGCGCGAGCGTTTCCGCGCGATCGAGCGCGGAGCCGTCGCGCGAGGCGGGCGCGGCTTGCCCTTCCCGGTCCTGATCGGCCGCGGCGACCAGCCACGCCGCGAGGAGCGCCGCCCCGCCGACGAACAGCACGCCGCGTTTCGTGCTCATGCCGATCTGATTCTACTCCTGGCTGGGCCGCGCCTGTGCAATTGTGGTAAGATTTGCCGTGCCCCCTGTTTCACCGCAAGGGAACGCATCCAACATCCCTCCAGGCAAAATCGTCGCAGTCATCCCGGCCCGCTACGCGTCCACGCGCTTCCCCGGCAAGCCGCTGGCCGATCTCGCCGGGCGTCCGCTCATCGAGCACGTCTACCGCCGCGTCACGGAATGCCGCGCGATTGGCACGGTCATCATCGCGACCGACGACGAGCGCATCCGGAAGGCCGTTGAGGCGTTCGGCGGGCGCGTGCAGATGACGAACAGGGCGCACGTGAGCGGCACGGACCGCGTCGCCGAGGTGGCGCGCGCGATCGACTGCGAGCTGGTCGTCAACGTGCAGGGCGACGAGCCGCTCATCGAGCCGTCGATGATCGAAGAGGCGCTCGCGCCCTTCGCGGACCCGGCGCTGCAGATGGGCACCCTGCGCCGCCGGATCGAAGACCGCGCCGACTTTCTCGACCCGCATGTCACCAAGGTCGTGGTGAACGGCGACGGGCGGGCGTTGTACTTCTCGCGCACGCCGATTCCGCACCACCGCGACAGCGGCGCGCCGCTGGAGGCGTGGAAGCACGTCGGCCTCTACGTGTATCGCCGCCGGTTCCTGCTGGAGTTCGCCCGCATGCTCCCGACGCCGCTCGAAGGGCTCGAGGCGCTGGAACAGCTCCGCGCCATCGAACACGGTGTCGCGATTGCCGTCGTCGAAACCCGTCACAACAGCATCGGCGTCGATACCCCCGACGACCTGGAGAAGGTTCGCCGCGCCCTGGGCGCGGCGGCACGCACCTGAGGGCCATGACCGAGACCGAGCAGCAGCAGAAGCCCGTGAAATACATCCTCGTGACCGGGGGCGTCGTGTCGTCGCTCGGCAAGGGGCTCGCCGCGGCATCGATCGGCTGCCTGCTCGAGGGGCACGGCTACAAGGTGGCCCTCCAGAAATTCGATCCCTACATCAACGTGGACCCGGGCACGATGAGCCCGTACCAGCACGGCGAGGTGTTCGTCACTGAGGACGGCGCCGAGACCGACCTGGACCTGGGGCACTACGAACGGTTCACCAACATGGTGAGCACGCGAAACAGCAACTGGACGACCGGGAAGATCTACCTGTCGGTGATCAACAAGGAGCGCCGCGGCGACTACCTCGGGCGCACCGTCCAGGTCATTCCCCACATCACCAACGCGATCAAGGACGCCATCCACGAGCACGCGCGGCAGTCGGGCGCGGACATCGTGCTCGTCGAGATCGGCGGCACGGTGGGCGACATCGAAAGCCTGCCGTTCGTCGAAGCGATCCGGCAGCTGCGGCAGGATGTCGGGCGCGAGAACACGCTGTACGTCCACCTCACGCTCGTGCCGTACATCGGCGCGGCCGGCGAGCTGAAGACGAAGCCGACCCAGCACAGCGTGCGCGACCTGCGGTCGATCGGGATCCAGCCCGACGTGCTGCTGTGCCGGACGGACCGGCCGCTCGACCGCGACATCAAGCGGAAGATCGCGCTCTTCTGCGACGTGGACGAGGAGGCGGTCATCACCGCGAAGGACGTCTCCAGCATCTACGAGGTGCCGCTGGCGTTCGACGCCGAGGGGCTCGACGCGATCATCCTGAAACGCCTGCACCTTCCCGAGACCCAGGCGAGGATGGCGGGTTGGGAAGACCTCGTGGATCGCATTCGCAACCCGAAAGACGAGGTCACGATCCACGTCGTCGGGAAATACGTCGGGTACGAGGATTCCTACAAGAGCCTGAACGAGGCGCTCTACCACGGCGGCTTCAAGCACCGGCTGCGCGTGAACATCCGGTGGGTGGAAGCCGAGGCGCTCGAGCAGCCCGGCGGCGACCAGCTGCTCGCAGGGGCCGCCGGCATTCTGGTGCCCGGCGGATTCGGCGACCGCGGCACGCGCGGGATGATGCGGGCGGCCGAGATCGCGCGCTCGAGAGGCATCCCGTACCTGGGCATCTGCTACGGCTTCCAGTGGGCGGCGGTCGAATACGCCCGGAACGTCTGCGGGATCGCGGATGCGGACTCCACGGAAGTGACGCCCGATACCCCGAACAACGTCATCTACAAGCTGCGCGACCTGCTCGGCATCGAGGAACTCGGCGGAACGATGCGCCTGGGGGCGTACGACTGCTATCTCAAACCGGGCTCGCTCGCGGCAAAGCTGTACGGCGTCGACAAGATCACGGAGCGGCACCGGCACCGGTACGAGTTCAACTGCCTGTACGAACGAGCCCTCACCGAGAAGGGGCTCGAAATCGTCGGGCGGTCGCAGGACGGCAAGTTCGTCGAGATCCTCGAGCTGCCCGGACATCCATGGTTCGTGGCCGTCCAGTTCCATCCTGAGTTCAAGTCGAAGCCGCTGAAGCCGCATCCGCTGTTCGCCGGCTTCGTCGAGGCCTCCTACCGCCGGAAGGTCGAAACGCGCCCGCACGCGGCTGTTCTCGCCCGGTAGGCCCGCCGCGGAACGCGCGGAACGCGTTGAAAATCCTTATTCTCCTGCGGGTTCTGCGGATTCTGGGGTGAAGCTTTCATATAATACGGGCGTGCCACAAGTTCACGCCGGCCCGGTTGCGTTGGGCGGCGGTGCGCCGCTCGTGCTCATCGCCGGCCCTTGTGTGATCGAGAGCGAGGCGCACGCGCTGCGCACCGCCGAGACGGTGGCTGGCATCGCGTCGCGATGCGGGGTCCCTTTCATCTTCAAAGCCTCGTACGACAAGGCCAACCGGACGTCCGGCACTGCGTTTCGCGGCCCGGGGCTGGCCGAAGGGCTGCGCGTGCTCGCCGAGGTGAAGAAACGGCTCGGCGTGCCGATCCTCACCGACATCCACGACCCGTCGCAGGCGGGCCTTGCCGCCGACGTCGCCGACGTGCTGCAGATCCCCGCGTTCCTCTCGCGCCAGACCGATCTGATTGTCGCCGCCGCGCGGACGGGCCGTGCGATCAACATCAAGAAGGGACAGTTTCTCGCGCCGGGGGATGTCAAGCACGCCATCGCGAAGGTGACGGCCGAAGGGAACGCGAACGTGTTCGTGACGGAGCGCGGCTTCTCGTTCGGCTACAACAACCTGGTCGTGGACATGCGCGCTTTCCCGCTGATGCGCGCGCTCGGCTGGCCCGTGGTGTTCGACGTCACGCACAGCCTGCAGTTGCCCGGCGGCGGCGACGGCGTGACGGCCGGCCAGGCGGAGTTCATCGAGCCGCTCGCGTCGGCCGGCGTCGGGGCCGGCATCGACGGGGTGTTCCTGGAAGTGCACGAGGAGCCGTCGCGGGCGAAGAGCGACGCGCAGAACGCGCTGCGCCTGGATCGGCTGGAGCCGCTCGTGCGACGGCTCGTCGCCATCGATCACGTGGTTCGCACGCCGGTGGTGACGTCGTGACCGCAGCGGCCAGAACCGCGACCGTCCTGGAGCTGGCTCGGCGCGTGCTGCGGACCGAGGCGAACGCGATCCTCGGCCTGGTCGATCGCCTTGGCGAGAGCTTCGAGCGGGCGGTCCAGACGCTCTTCGACTGCCGCGGGCGCGTGATCGTGACCGGCATGGGCAAGTCGGGAATCATCTGCCGGAAGATTGCCGCCACGCTCTCGAGCACCGGGACCCCCGCCTTCTTCCTCCACCCCGCTGAAGCCATCCACGGGGACCTCGGCGTGATTCGCAACGATGACGTCGTGCTCGCGCTGTCGCACAGCGGGGAAACGGAGGAGCTGATCCGGCTGCTCGAAGGGATCAGGCGAATTGGCGCAACGCTCATCGCGCTGACCGGCGAGCCGGGCTCGACGCTGGGGCAGGCCGCGGACGTCACGCTCGACTGCGGCATCGCCGAAGAGGCCTGCCCGATGAACCTCGTGCCGACGGCCAGCACCACCGCGGCGCTGGCGCTCGGCGACGCCCTGGCGATGACGCTGCTCGTCCGCAAGGGTTTCAGCGAAGAACACTTCGCCAGCCTTCACCCGGGCGGGAAGCTGGGCAAGCGCCTCATGCGCGTCGAGCAACTGATGCACGCCGGGGCGGGCATGCCCGTCGTCGAGGCCGGCACGCCGATCCGCGACGTCGTGCACGAGATGACGAGCAAGCGCCTGGGCATGACGTGCGTGCTCGATGCCAACCGGCGGCTCCTCGGCGTCGTCACGGACGGCGACCTGCGGCGGCACTGGACCTCGGCGAAGATCCATGAAGCCACCGCCGCAGACCTCATGACGCAGACGCCGGTGACCGCAGCGCGCGGGATGCTGGCGGTCGAAGCGCTGCGGATCATGGAAGAGCGCAAGATCACGTCGGTCGTCGTCGTGGGTCACGACGGCACGGCCGAGGGCGTTGTTCACCTCCACGACCTGTGGCGCACTCAGATGTTCTGACGCGCGCCGCCTCGGCGCGCGTGCTGCTCTTCGACGTCGATGGCGTGCTGACCGACGGCACCGTGCTGCTCCACAGCGACGGCGCCGAGACGAAGCGCTTCCACATCCGCGACGGCACGGCGGTGGTGCTGGCGCGCCGCGCCGGGCTGAAGGTCGGGCTCATTTCGGCACGGCCGTCGGACGCCACGCTCCGCCGCGCCGCGCAGCTCGAGTTCGACTACGTGCACCAGGTGCCCTCCTCCAAGAGCGCGGCCTACGAGTCGGTCCTGAAGGAGGCCTCGGCGACCGACGAGGTGGTGGCGTATATGGGGGACGACCTGATCGACCTGCCGCTGCTGCGCCGCGTGGGGCTGGCCGCGGCCCCCGCCGACGCGGTGGACGAGGTCCGCGCCGCCGTCCACTGGGTGAGCGGCAAGCCGGGCGGCGCGGGCGCGGTTCGGGAGTTCGTGGAGTTCGTCTTGAAAGCGCAGGGACGGTGGGAACGCGTGATCGAGGAATATCTCGCCGCGCAACGCTGATGGAAAATTATCTTCCGCTTCTGATCGCCCTCGTGGCGTTGCTCGTCGGAATTGCCGGCGGCAAGGCGCACGAGCGCTACAAACTGAAGGACGGCCGGCTGCTCGACCGCCGCCGGATGCGTGAATCGCCGCATTATCTCCAGGCCCTGAATTTCCTGGTCGCGGGACAGCTCGACCTTGCCATTGACGGGCTCCAGCAGGCGATGCAGTTGCAGCCCGACTCGCTCGAGATGCGGATGATGCTCGGCAACCTCCTGCGGGAGAAGGGGCAGGTCGGCCGCGCGATCCAGGAGCACCAGGCGCTCCTTCAGCGCCCGAAGCTGCGCCGCCTGGAGCACGCGAACGTGCTGCTCTGCCTGGGGCTCGACTATCGCGGCGGCGGATTCGTCGATCGCGCGCTCGATGCGTTCACCGAGGTCCTGCGGCTCGATCCTGACAACCAGTACGCGCTGCTCAATCTTGAAAAGCTGCATGCCGAGCAGCACCAGTGGGAACAGGCGTACGCCATGCGACAGCGCCTGACGGCGCTGGTGCCCGAAGAAAGCCAGCGGCGCAGCCGCGCGATCCTCGCGTTTCTCGAAAACGAGCGGGGGCTGGAGGCGATGCGCAGCGCCCAGCCGGCGGAAGCGGCGCAGCGCTTCAGCGCCGCCGCGACGCTCGATCCGACGGCGCTCCCGGCGTATCTGAACCTCGGCGACATCAGGCAGACGCAGGGACAGACGGCGGCCGCCGTGGAGGCCTGGGAGCGGCTGGCGCAGGTCTCCCCTGACCGGGCGTACCTCGCGTTCGATCGCCTGGAGCGCGCGTACGGCGAGCTGGCCACGCCCGAGCGCTTCGCCGAGCTCTGCCGCCGGCTGATCGAGACCAACCCGCAGGACTGGCGCGCGCGGCTGGCGCTGGGACGCCACCGGGCTTCCGCGGGTCGGCACGCGGAAGCCGTCGAGCCGCTGTTCGAAGCGCTCATCAACAACCCGCACGGCCTCGCGATCCACGAAGCCATCTGGCGGACGCTTTCCGCCCTCGACCTCCCGCGCCCGCTCGTGAACCGCTACATCGAAGTCACGCGCGATGCGGTCTTCTACCTCGATCCTCACGTGTGCATTCGTTGCAGGTACCGCAGCACCGAGCTGCTCTGGCAGTGCCCGCATTGCCATGAATGGAACACGTTCGTCGAGGAGCGGATCTCGCCGGCGAAGGATGAAACCACGCCGGCCGAGCTGATTCACTAGGGTTTCTTGCGAGGGTTCGGCGGTATATGCAAGCACTTCCCGCCGAATGTCGTCGGCAAGCTGCCAGGCAATGAGTTGCGTGAAATGATGCACGCCCATGCGCCCGCTTCAGGCATGAACTGTACCGCGAACCCTCGTGAGAACCTTCGTGCGTAAGGTCGCCCTGACCGGCGGCATCGCGACTGGGAAGTCGTATGCGCTGGCCCGCTTTGCGCGGAAGGGGGTGCCGACGATCGACGCCGACATGCTCGCGCGGACGGTCGTGGCGCGCGGTGAACCAGCGTGGTCCGCGGTGCGCGACCGGTTCGGGGACGGCGTGCTGCAGAGCAACGGCGAGATCGATCGCGCAAGGCTTGGAGGGCTGATCTTCTCAGATCCCGCGGCGCGCCGTGACCTCGAGGCGATCATCCATCCGGCCGTCTACAGCGCGATTCGCGCGTGGTACGAATCGATGCAGGACGTTCCGCCGTACTTCGCCGTGGCCGACATTCCCCTGCTGTTTGAAACCGGT
Organism: Acidobacteriota bacterium; assembly: GCA_016184105.1. Lineage (NCBI taxonomy): Bacteria > Pseudomonadati > Acidobacteriota > Acidobacteriota bacterium. Next base: position 10,815 of record JACPDI010000019.1, on the reverse strand, counting down.
CACGACCGGCAGTTCGACCGCATTGTCGTGACGTGGTGCCCGGAGCCCGTGCAGATTCAGCGGATGGCCGGCCGGAACGGCTTCTCTGAGGCGGAGGCCCGCCAGCGACTCGCCGCGCAGATGCCGCTCGAGGAAAAGGTCCGGCGCGCGCACCACGTGATCCGGACCGATGGAACGTTTGAAGAGACCGATCGCCAGATCGACGCGGTGATCGCGGGCCTGAAAGCGATCTCGAGTCCTAGACCCTGAACCCTGAACCCTGAACCCTGCTCTCCGCGGCCGTCATCGTGTTGGCCAGCAGCATCACGATCGTCAGCGGCCCGACGCCGCCGGGAACCGGCGTCAGCAGGCCTGCCACGTTCGCCACTGCGGGGTGCACGTCGCCGACAAGCGCGCTGCCCTTCGTTCTCACCTGCTCGACCTTCGGGGAGCCAGCCCCCCAGATGTCGATCGCCTGGGCTTCGCCGGTGACACGGTTCACGCCGACGTCCACAACGGTGGCCCCTGGCCGCACGAATGCCGGCGTCACGAACGCAGGCCGCCCAATCGCCGCCACCAGGATGTCCGCCTCCCGCGCCACCGCGGGCAGATCGCGCGTCTTGGAGTGGCAGATGGTGACCGTCGCGTCATGCTGAAGCAGGAGCAGCGCCATGGGTCGTCCCACGATTTCGCTCCGGCCGATGACCACGGCGTGCGCTCCGGCCAGCGCGACCTTTTCGCGCCTCAGCATCTCGATCACGCCTGAAGGGGTGCACGGCGCAAGCGCCGGGCGCTGCTGGGCGAGCAGGCCCGCATTGTATGGGTGGAATCCGTCAACGTCCTTTCGGGGGTCGATCGCGTCGAACACCTGCTGCATCGCGCGCTTGCCAAGCGCGGAAGGCAGCGGCGACTGCACGAGGATGCCGTCAATGCGCTCGTCGCGGTTCCAGCGATCCACCGTGGCGAGGACCTCGGCGAGCGTGGCGGTGTCAGGCAGGCGCTCGAGCTGCACGTCGAGCCCTTCCCCGGCGCCGCTCTTGACCTTGTTCCGGACGTACACCTCCGAGGCGGGATCCTGCCCGACGAGCAGGATGCGGAGCGATGCCGGCCGCCCCGCGCGCGTGTGAAACGCTTCGATGCGGGTCTTCAGCGACGCGCGGATAGCCGCGGCCGTGGCGTTCCCGTCGACGATTCGTGCGGTCATGATGTGGGTCACCGTGCGCCGGCGCAGACCGATTCGAGCTCGCGCAACTCCTCGGGGCGGCCGAGAACGACCAGCTGATCGCCTGCGGCCATCGCGATTTCCGGCGCCGGGTTGAATTCCGTCCGGCCGTCGGCGCGCTGGATGCCCACCACGACGACGCCGAAGCGCTGGCGCAGGTTCGATTCCAGGATCGAGCGGCCGGCCAGCGGTGAGCCGGGCTCGATCCGCACCTGCTCCATGTTGAGATCGAGATTTTCCGAACTGGTGGCGACGCGCATGAAGTCGACGACCGCCGGCCGCAGCGCGGTCTGTGCGAGCTGCAGCGCGCCGGTCTGATAGGGGGACACGACACGGTCCGCGCCGGCCCGGATCAACTTTCGCCGGGCATCGTCGGTCTCTGCGCGGCCGAGGATGAGCAGGTCCGGCTTGAGCAGGCGCGCGCTCAGAATCGTGTAGACGTTCTCGGCATCGGTCCCGACGGCGGCAATCAGGCCGCGCGCGCGGAGGATGCCGACGCGCTTCAGAACGTCCTCGTTGCTGGAGTCCGCTTCGACGCACAGATACCCGGCCTCGACCGCCGCGCTGACGCGCTCGGGGCTGCGCTCGACGATCACGAAGGGCACCCGTTCGCGCGCGAACTCGTGGGCAATGATGGCGCCGATGCGGCCGAAGCCACAGACGATGAAGTGGCCCGAAAGCGTGTCGATCATCCGATCCAGGCGCCGCAGGCGCCAGCGGTGATGGAGCTCCCCTTCGACGAGCAGCGCCATCACCAGCGTCACGGTGTAGAAGAGCGTACCGACCCCCGTGATGAGCAGCGCCGTCGTGAACACCTGGCCCTGCCGCGAGAGCGGGTGCACCTCCTTGTAGCCGACGGTGGTCACCGTGGTCACCGTCATATAGAACGCGTCCCATGCGTTCCAGCCCTCGATGATCACGTACCCCGCCGTGCCGCCGGCCATGACGAGGAGCGCAAGCGCAATCGCGAGGCGCGGCCCGAGCCACGGGGTCACGCCAGGCGGCGGCAGCCCGCTCGCGCGCCGCCTCACCGCCTGGCGCTCATCCATCCGATGCCCGTTATCGCCGCCGGCCGCCGAGCACGTGGCCGATGGCGCCGATCACGACGCCCGTACCGAGAATCGCCAGACCGAACACGTCCGCGATCTGCGGATTGATGTGCAGGCTGGTGCCAATCCATCCGTTGATGCGAACCAGCAGCGCGTCGAGTTCCGCCCACTTCGCGAGTTCCTCGGTGGTCACGCCCCACTCGGTCAGCTTGCCGAGCAGCAGGATCGCGAACCCGTTGAACGTCAGCATGTAGCCCGAGATCTTCAGGAAGTTGAGCAGCTCGCGCCCTGCGGTTCGGCTTTGGGCCTCCACCGGGTCCACGAGCGGGCTGTGCGTCCGGCCGTAGAACCAGTAGATGACCATGCCGATATCGAGCCAGCCCAGGAACCGCACCCAGGTCATCACCGACAGGCTCAGCATCAGGTAGACGCAGGAGATCGTTCCCAGGACCGGGATGATCGCCCCGCCCGGCACGCGGAACGGGCGATGCGCATCGGGCCGCTTGGCGCGGAGCACCATGACCGCCACCGACACGACCACGAACGCGAACAGCGTGCCGATGCTGGTCATCTCGCCCAGAATCTGGATCGGCACGAGCCCCGCGATGAGCGCGACGATGACGCCGGTGATGATCGTCGTGATGTACGGCGTCTTGAAGCGCGGGTGGACCTTGCTCACGCCGGCCGGCAGCAGCCGGTCGCGGCTCATCGAAAAGAAGATCCGCGGCTGGCTCATGAGCATCACGAGCAGGACGCTGGTGATCCCCGCCACGGCGCCGGCCGAAACCAGGCCGGCGGCCCAGTCCTTGTCGATGACCGCCAGCGCGTAGCCGACCGGGGCGTTCAGGAACTGCGCGTCGTTCTTGTACTGCACCACCGGCACGATGCCGGTCAGAATCGCCGCCACGAGCAGGTACAGCACCGTGCAGATGACGAGCGAGGCAATGATGCCGATGGGCAGGTCGCGGCTTGGATTCCTCGCCTCTTCCGCCGTCGTCGAGACCGCGTCAAAGCCGATGTAGGCGAAGAACACGACCGCGGCCGCCGCCATCATCCCGGACCAGCCGTAGGCGAAGAACGGGTTCCAGTTCTCCGGCTTCACGTACCCGACGCCAACGACGATGAAGAAGACCACCGCGGCGAGCTTGATCGCCACCATCACGGCGTTGAAACGCGCGCTCTCGCGCACGCCGATGACGAGCAGCGCGGTAATGCCGAGGACGATGAGGATGGCGGGCAGGTTGATGATGGCGCCTTCGAGCCCCGCGGCCGGTGCCGCGCTCATCCAGGCCGGCAGCGTGATGCCGAAGCCGGCGAGGATCCGCTGGAAATACCCGCTCCATCCGACGGCGACGGTCATCGACCCGACGGCGTACTCCAGGATCAGGTCCCAGCCGATCATCCACGCGAACACCTCGCCGAGGGTGGCATACGCGTAGGTATACGCGCTGCCCGCGATCGGGATCATGGATGCGAACTCCGCGTAGCACAGCGCGGCAAAGCCGCACGCCAGGCCGGCCGCCACGTATGACAGCGTGATGGCGGGCCCCGATTGGTTGGCGGCGGCCGTGCCCGTCAGCACGAAGATGCCGGTACCGATGATTGCGCCGATGCCGAGCAAGGTGAGGTCGAAGGCCGTGAGCGTGCGCTTCAGGGCCTTGCCGCCGTGCTCGACGTCACCCATCAATTGCTCGATAGACTTCGTCTTGAGCAGATTTGAATCCATTCACCCTCCGCGTTGACGCTGGAACGGACGAGATTATACACGCAACAGAACGGTCAGCCGCCGGCGCGCGCCACCATCGCTCTCGCGCGCTCGTGGGGATCGCCGCGCAGCAGGTCCGAGATCACCGCGGCCGATGCCGCGCCGGCGGCGATGACCTCCGCGATGTTGTCGAGCGTGATGCCGCCGATGGCCACCACCGGACGATCGCTTCGACGCGCGGCCCACTCGAGCAGCTCGAGTCCCACGGCGGCGTACCCGGTGTCCTTGGTGGAGGTGCCGAAAATCGGCCCGACCGCGAGGTAACCGGCGGGGCCGTCGAGGGCGCGCTCGACCTGCTCGCGCGTGTGGGTGGACAGGCCGATGATCCCCGCCGGCATGACTCGCCGGACGGCGTCGGGCGGCAGGTCGTCCTGCCCGACGTGGACGCCGGCGGCGCGCGCAAGCACCGCGACGTCGGGACGGTCGTTGACGATCACGGCCGCCCCGGCGGGCCGCGCCAGGTCGACGAGGGCCCGTGCCAGTTCGAGCAGCGGCCCGGACTCGAGCCGCTTCGACCGCAGCTGCAGGAGCCGCACTCCGGCTGCAAAAAAGCCGGACGCGACCCCCCGGGGATCGCGTCCGGCCGAATGGGTCAGGTCAACGTCGAGAATCGCGTAGAGGCGTGGCAGGTCAGGCACTCTCGGCCAGCGACGCGCCGTTCTTCTTGTCGTTCATGAACCGCTCCATGAAATGCGTGTGGAGCCGGCCGGCGACGAAGTCGGGCTCGGCGAGGATGCGGAGCTGCAGCGGGATGGACGTCTTGATCCCTTCGATCACCGTCATCTCCAGCGTGCGGCGCATGCGCGCGATCGCCTCCTGGCGATCGCGGCCGTAGGTGATGATCTTCGCGATCAGCGAGTCGTAGTACGGCGGCACGGTGCACTCGGTGTGTGCGTAGGTGTCGACACGCACCCCGGGTCCTCCCGGCACGCTGAAGGCGCGGATCGTCCCCGGCGAGGGAACGAAGGTGACCGGGTCCTCGGCGTTGACGCGGCACTCGATGGCGTGCCCGCTGAAGGTCACGTCCCCCTGCTTGAACGACAACCGCTCGCCCGCGGCGATGCGGATCTGCTCCTTGACGATATCCACGCCGGTCACGAACTCGGTGACCGGATGCTCCACCTGCAGGCGGGTGTTGACCTCGAGGAAGTAGAAGCTGCCCGATCCGTCCAGGAGGAACTCGAAGGTGCCCGCGTTGGTGTACTGCACGGCGCGCGCAGCGTCCACGACCGTGCTGCCGATCCGGCGGCGCATCTTCTCGGTCAGCGCCGGCGAGGGGGCCTCCTCGATCAGCTTCTGGTGGCGCCTCTGGATCGAGCACTCGCGCTCGCCGAGGTGCACCACCTGGCCGTGATGGTCGCCGAGGACCTGCACCTCGATGTGGCGCGGGTTCTCGACATATTTCTCGAGGTACACGTCGCCGACGCCGAAGGCGGCCTCCGCCTCGCGCTGCGCGGTCTTGAGCGACTTGCCCAGCTCCGCCGCGGTGCGCACCACGCGCATCCCGCGCCCGCCTCCGCCGGCCACGGCCTTGATGATCACCGGGTACGCCAGGTCCTTGGCGACCGACCGGCCCGTCGCTGCCCGGAAGCACAGGGACCCCCGCCTTCTTCATCGCACGGCGGGCCCGCGCCTTGTCGCCCATCAAGCGGATCACGTGCGGATCGGGACCGATGAACTTGATGTGACAGGCCTCGCACACCTCGGCGAGGTAGGCGCTCTCGGCCAGGAAGCCGTAGCCCGGATGGATCGCGTCGGCGCCGGTGATTTCCGCCGCGCTGATGATCGCCGGCACGTTCAGGTAGCTGTCGAGGCTGCGAGCCGGGCCGATGCACACGTCCTGGTCCGCGAAGCGCACGTGCAGCGCGTCGGCGTCCGCGTCGGAGTACACCGCCACCGTCTTGATGCCGAGCTCCCGGCACGCGTAGATCACCCGCAGCGCGATCTCGCCGCGGTTCGCAATCAGGATTTTCTTGAACACGGTTCGCCTAGCTCGCCGACTTGATCGCGAACAGCCGCTCGCCGTACTGAACGGGCTGGCCGTTCTCGACGTACGCCTTGACGATCTCGCCGTCGTACTCCGACTCGATCTCGTTCATCAGCTTCATCGCTTCAATGATGCAGAGGACCTGCCCCTTCTTCACGCGGGCGCCGATGTCTGCGAAGGGGGGGGCGCCCGGCTCGGGAGCACGATAGAAGGTGCCGACGATCGGCGACTTCACGATGGCAAACTCCGCGGCCTCGTCGGCGAGCGCCGCGGGCGCCGCGACGGGAACGCCTGTCGTGGCCACGTGTACCGGTTGCGGCGCCGGCGCGGCCGCGTGGTGCTGGACCGGCGGGGCCTCGGCCACCAGCCGGCCGCGCGCGTCCTTGCGGACGCGGATCTTCAGGCCTTCGTTCTCCAGCTCGAACTCCGAGAGCTCGTGCTCCTTCACCAGTTCGAGAATCCGTTTCACGTCGTCGAGGTTCATTGCGCTCCAGGAATCATCAGCCCGCGCGGAATGTCGGTCAGTATCTCGGCACCGCCACCGGCGCCGGCGCCGGGAAGCACGTGCACGTCGTCTTCGATCCGAACGCCACCGAGATCCGCCCGGTACGCGCCCGGCTCGATCGTGACGATCATGCCGGCGCGAATAATCGGGTCCTCGCCGTCCGGCGGCGCCGCGCCGATGCGCGGGTACTCGTGGACGTCGATCCCGAGCCCGTGCCCCGTCGCGTGGCCGAACGCCTCGCCCAGTCCGCGGTCGGCCAACACCTGGCGGGCGGCCGCGTCGACAGCACTCGCGTGAATTCCGTCCCGCACGGCTGCAATCGCGGCCGCCTGGGCCGCGGACACCGCGTCGAACACTCCGAGGAACTCTTTGGTCGGGTGCCCGACAAATGCGGTCCGGGTGAGATCCACGCAGTATCCTTTGTAAACACCGCCAAAGTCCAGCACCACGGGGTCACCCCCCCGCAGCCGGCGCGAGGTCGGGCGGGCGTGCGGCAGGGCGCTGTTGGGGCCGCTCGCGACGATCGTGTCAAAGGGCGTTCGGTCGAAACCGCCCCGTTTGATGGCGTGATCGATGTCGGCCGCGATGTCCCGCTCGCTCCGTCCCTGCCCCAGCAGCGCCGGCACGCGGCGCGCAACCTCGGCCAGCCTCGCCGCGGCTTCCCGGTAGATGCGCAGCTCGACTCCGTCCTTGATCGCGCGCATCTGCTCGAGAAACGGGTCTGTCGCGACGAGGCGTGCCCCCTTTGGCAATCGCGCCTCGAGACGCCGCGCCCGCCGCAGCGTCAGATGATCCGACTCCACGGCAACGGCCTCGCAGCCGGCGGTCTCGACAAGAGCGGCCGCGGCCTCGTCGACGGAGCGGTCGGTGATCGTGATGCGCGTGTCCGAGGGCAGCTGCCCGCGATCGCCCAGCCGTCCGGCCGCGTGCGCGTACCGGAAATCGGTGATGAGGTGCAGGGCGGGGTCGGCCAGCGTCAGCAGGAGCCCCCCGGACGAGGCGAAAAACCCGGTAAGCCAGGCGAGGTTCGGCAGATGACTCACGAAGAGCGCGTCGGCGTCGATCGTCCGGACGTGGGCGCGCGCCAGGGCGATGCGCCTGTCGAGATGCTCCGCGCTCACCGGATCAGGCCGAGGGCGACTTGCGCTCGAGGATGGCGTGAAGAAACTGGTTGAGCGCGGTGAGCACCGCGCCGTGATGGCGAGCGGGCGGCATCAGATCCATTTCGAACGTCGCCGGCACGTGAACGGGCGGTCGCGACGGCGGAATGGGAGCGGGAGGAGCCGTCACTCCCCTGCGCTCGTCGATCTCGGCGAGCGCGCGGATGGCCGCCAGGTTCTCGGGCGCGATGCTCAGCACCTGGTCCAGCTCCATCTTCGCTTCGTCCAGCTGATTGAGCTCGACGAGGGCGCGGCCGAGCGTGACGCGGGCGGAAAGATACGCGGGATGCCGGGTCAGACCCGTGCGGCACACCTCAATGGCGTCCTCGTACCGTCCCGCACGGCGGTACTCCTCCGCCAGCGCCGCAAAGGCGATCGACGTCGGGTCCGCCTGGACCCGGCGTCGCAGTTCCTCGATTCTCGGGTTCTCGCTCACGGCGCGACCACGATGAACCGGGTCCTCGAGGCCTTCAGCCCCGCGTTGTCGGTCACGGTCAACGTCACGGGGTACGTGCCCGCGGCGGTGAAATCGTGATTTTGCGTCTGGCCCGTTTCCAGCTCGCCGTCACCGTAGTCCCACTGATAGGACACGATGAAGCCGTCCGGGTCGCTCGACAGGCGCGCGTCGAACTGGACGACTGTCCCCACGCGCGGGCTCGCCGGCGTGTAGGTGAATTCCGCGAACGGCGCTCCCGGAACCAGCGCGACTGCCGGAGGCACGAGGCGGATGGACACGAATCGGGACCACTGGTTGTCGAAATTCGAGCCGATTGGCGTCGCGATGAAGCGCACGATCGCCTCCGGGTCGTTGAGGTCGGGCGGCGCAGGGGGCGCGGTGTAGACGGCCGTCGCGCGCCCGTCGGCGCCGGTCACGAGGTTCTGCGTGGACAACCGGCCGAACTCCGGCACGACCACGCCGTTCACCGACATTTCGAGCCGCAGCGACAGGTTCGCGATCGGCTGCGAGTGCGAGTCGCGCGCGACGATGAGAATCACGGACTGCGACGCGCCGTCCTGCGTGATGGTGTCGGGCGTGGCCGTCATCGCCAGCGAGAGAGCGAATTCAGAGGGCCCGGTCAACGGGGGCGCGTCCTGCTTCTTCGTCGTGCAGCCGGACACCGCCGTGACGGCAGCGAGCAGCGCTGCGGTGGTGATCCGGCACACCGGGGTCATGTGGCACATATGGCTACCCTTATCCGGCCCAGTCCGAGAAGTTCACTTCGATCTGGCCCGTGACCGACACCGCATTTCCGGCCGCGTCCGTGCCGTAGAACGTCACCTGGGCGATGGTCGAAATCACGTTCGCTCCGCCGTCGAACGACAGGGCCCGGAGCGGCTCTTCGAGCTTCGCCTGGACGCGGACGAGCGTGAAGCCCACCGTCGCGGCGCCCACCACCGTGGCCGTGACGGCGCCATCGAACGGGTAGGGCACGTCGACGCCGGGCGTATTGCGGCCATCGGCGCGGATATACGTCACCCGGTAACGGGTGATCGTGACGGCGTTGTTCGGGGACGGCGCCAGCGCGACATCCTTCATCTGCAGGCGGAAGGCCGCCTGCCCCTGGTCCGCGATGACGCCACCGCCGTGCAGGACGTCGGAGGCGACCACCGATGAAAACGTGGTGCTCCCGGTGTTGGTCCCGGTCAGCGAGTCGAGCACCAGGAAGGCTGACCCGCGCCCCTGGCGCACCGCCTCGCCACAGCCCGCAAACAGCACGGCGGAGAAGGCGATCGCCGCGGCGGCCCTGATCCCCCACACCGCCTTGCGCGTCGCCTGGTCGAAGTTCGCGATCATGACGTCCTTACCCCCGCAAGATGCGCGGCGTGATGAAGATCAACAGCTCGCGGCTCTCATCGGTCACCGAGTCGCGCTTGAACAGCCAGCCGAGGAGCGGGATCCGGTGCAGCAGCGGCACGCGGTTGTTGGACGACTGCTCCCGGCTGACGAAGATGCCGCCGATGACCGTCGTGGCGCCGTCGTTCACCTGGACCTGCGTGATGGCGCGCTGCGTGTCGATCGGCGGAATGTTGTTGACCGACCGGCTGAAATCGGGCGACGCGTTCTCGATCGTGATCTGCATGATGACGGTGTTCGCCGACGTGATCTGCGGCGTCACCTTCAGCAGCAGCACCGCGTCCTTGAAGCTCACGGTGACGGTGTTGTTGGCGACCGTCTGGATCGGGATCTGGATGCCTTGCGCGACCTCCGCCGACACGTTGTTCTGCGTCGTCAGGCGCGGCGTCGAGAGGACGCGCCCCTTGCCGCTCCGCTCGAGGGCGGAGAGCGCAAGGTCCAGGTTGAAGGCGCCGTTCACGGCGCCGAGCTGCACGCCGATCGTCGCCGCCCCCTCGCCGGTCACCGGGGCGCTGAAGTTTGACGGCACCTGGTCGGTTGGAAGCGCGCGGGTGTCGGCCGGTCCCTGCTCCGCTCCGCGCCCGCCGACGATCACGCGGTTGGGGAACGCGAAGGGCAGCGTGTTGCCGAACTCGGGAGACAGCCGCCCGCCGAAGCCCCACTGCACGCCGATCGCGTGCGCGAAGTCGCGCGTGGTCTGCACGACGCGCGCCTCCACTTCGACCTGCGGCTCCGCGCGGTCGAGGATGGAAATCAGGTTTGCGGCCGTATCGAGCCGCTCGGGCAGATCGGTCAGGATCAGCGTGTTGGTCCGCGCGTCCACCTGGATCTGGCCGCGGCTCGAGAGCGCGGAGCGCGTCAGCAGCGGCTGCACGTCGGTCGCACGCGCGTAGCTGAGCGTGAAGGTCCGGACCACGGTCTGGCCGGCCTCTGCCTGCGCCTGCTGCAGCTTCTTGCGCTGATCCTGCTCGGCGGCCAGCGTGTCGATCCTCGCGATGCGCACGATCGTCCCGTCCACCGTGTAGCCGAGATTGTTCGCCCGCAGGATGATGTCGAGCGCCTGATCCCAGGGCACGTCGGTCAGGACGATGTCCACCGAGCCCTGCACGGTCGGGTCGATCACCATGTTGAGCCCGCTGATCTCGGCAAACGTGCGGAGCACCGAGCGCAGATCCGCGTTCTGGAAGTCGAGGCTCACCGGGTGGCCGGTGTACTGCTTTTGCGTGTCGGGGCCGATCTGTCCGGCCGTCAGCGACGCCGCGTCGGGCCTGGCCGGCGCCGGCGTGGCGGCCG
>JACPDI010000018.1 GCA_016184105.1 Acidobacteriota bacterium | reverse complement strand
CGTGTCAACGATTTTGAGACAACGTGGTTCAGCAATTTACTGTAGCGACTCCACGGTGCGGATGAGCGTGGTCGATTGATGCTCGAGAGCGACGTGTGATCCGTTGATTCCCCCATGCTGCGGGTCGATCGGGGTGACGATCGTCGCTCCTGGGGCATCCTGGCCGGTCGATTTCGCCGGCGGATTAATCCAAACCGCGTGCGGCAGGATTTCGAGGCGCGGCGGGCCCTGCACGAAGCGCTCGGGATGCGCCGCATAGGCGGCCACGCGCGTGCGGTGCCGGACCTCGAGGGTCGCGGCCGCGCGGCCGTAGTGGACGTCGGCGGGTGTGAGATAGCTCAGCCCGCTGTGATGGTGCGCGTCGTTGTACCACGCGAAGAGATCCCGACTCACGCTGCGGGCGTGTTCGATGCCGCCGAATCGATCCGGAAACTCTGGCCGATATTTGAACGTGCGGAACTGCGCTTCGGAAAACGGATTGTCGTTGCTCACGCGAGGCCGCGAGTGACTCGCGGCGATGCTGAGATCCGAGAAGAGCTCGGCGACGAGCTTGCTGCGCATCGGGGCTCCGCGATCAGCGTGGATGGTCAGTTGATGCGGGCCGATCCCCTGCTTGAGGCACGTCGCGTCGATCAGGCGCTGGGCCAGGCGGGCATTCTCGTGGGCCGCGACCATCCAGCCGACGACGTAGCGACTGAACAGATCGAGGATCACATACAGCGAGTAATAGAGGTACGGGATCGGCCCCTTCAGCTTCGTGATGTCCCACGACCAGATCTGGTTCGGAGTCGTCGCGACGAGCTCGGGCTTCGCGTACGTCGGATGCCGCGCCTGGTCGCGTCGCTCCCGGACTTCCTGCGCGGCGTCCAGGATGCGATACATCGTCCGCGTCGAGCAGAGATACGTCTGTTCCTCGAGCAGCGTGGCCTGGACTTCCGCCGGCGACTGATCGACAAACCGCTCGCTATGCAAGACGTCGAGCACCGTCTGCCGTTCGGCGGGGACCAGCGCGCGCGACGAGGGTTTCCGTGGTCGCGGCGTCGACGACTCGACGGGCCGTCGACGCCGATAGAGCGTCGCGCGCGCAAGACCGACGCTCTGACAGAGCGCCGACGTCTCGCCGGTCGTGGTCACGGCTTCGATGGCGACCATCAGTCGGTCTCGTCGATGTCGAGGGGTTTCAGGGGGATCCCCAGGATCTCGGCAACTTTTTTTTGGAGGGTGATGATTGTCTCCGCCCGCGCCAGTTTTCGCTGGAGGCGGCGGTTCTCGACTTCGAGTTGTTTCACGCGCGGATCGACCGGCTTGGGCGTCGGTCCGCGCGTGCGCGCACGCCCGGCGACGAGCTCGCCCTGCTCGCGCTGACGTCGCCAGTTCACCAGGTGCGAACTGTAGAGGCCCTCGCGGCGCAACAGCGCGCCAACCTCCCCGGGCTTCTTACACGCATCGGCTTCCCTGAGGATGCGACGCCGGTACTCCGCGGTGAACTGTCGGCGTTGAACCTTCGCTGGCACTTCAGGGTCGGGGCTGCTCGCGCGCGACGTGGCAGAGAGGTCGGAGACTCCGGTCGCCCTCCGGGCTCCCTCCGCCTCCGACCCCTCCGCCACGTCGATCTCCACTGCTACTGGCATACGATTCATCCATCGAACCCTCCCCGCCCCTACACTAATCTCACTCGGGAGGTTGTCTCAGAGATTATTGGCACAGGGGGGTTGGCGACAGGGCGGTACACGAAGCAGGAAGTGATCGCACGCGCGACCGCGGCGGGGTTGCGAAGCCGGAAGGGCCTGACGTTGTCGCCACAGAGCTTCGGGCAGATGATGCGAAACCCGATCTACATCGGGAAGATTGAGAGCCCGGACTACGGCGTCTCGACACAAGGAGACTTCGAGCCGGTCGTGGATGAGGCGACGTTCTACCGTGCGCAGGCTGTGCTCGACGGCCGCGTCGTGGTCTCCGGCCCGCGACAGCGGAATCATCCCGATTTTCCGCTGCGTGGTTTCGTGCGCTGCGACGCCTGCGGCCGCCCGTTGACGGGCAGCTGGTCGAAAGGGCGCAACGATCACTATGCGTACTACCACTGCCAGCGCCAGTGCCGAGCGGTGAACGTGGGCAAGGCGGCACTCGAAGGCGCGTTCGTCGACGAACTGGCACTCTTGCAGCCGACGCCCGGCTACATGCGGCTAGTGAAGGATCGCATCCTTCACGTTTGGGAGCAGCGGTGTGCGGAAGCGAACGAGCGGACGACGGAACAAGAACGCCGGGTCAAGGTGATCCAGCAGAAGCTCGACCGGCTTGACGAAGTGTTCCTCTACTCCGAGTCAATCGACCTCACCAGCTACAGCCGCCAACGCGACAGGTTGCGCGAGGAACTGACGCTCGCCAAGATCGAGCATCACACCGAAGCGGTTGACGAACTCGACGTACAGGGCATCCTGGCCTTCGCAGAACGGGTTTTACCGCGCGCGGCGGACTTGTGGGTTCAGGCTTCTCTGAATCAGAAGCAGCGCCTTCAGCAGCTGTTCCTGCCCGAAGGAATCGCGTTCGACGGGAATCGATTCAATCGAACCGCCGTAACAGCACCACTTTTCAGCTACTTGGCGCCGTCTGAGAGTCCTGATGAAAGAGTGGCGAGCCGCGTAGGAATCGAACCTTCAACCCGCAGATTGAAGTTCGACGCGGCGACGTCCACAGGATGCCGTCGTTTCGGGAACGTGCGCGACGCGGGACGCACTTTTGCTCGCATTCCTATCCAAAAACATTAAACTCCTCCCTTTCGAGGTTCTGCTTCCTGAGTATTCCGCGGTGGGAGATGGGTTACATTCCAAAGCGATAGCTACTCTTCTCTGGCGATCATCACTTCCGTCGCTTTGACGATGGCGATCGCCGCGTCGCCGCGCCGGAGCTTCAGCTCGTCCACGGCATCGCGCGTGATGATGGCCGTCAGCGACTGCTGTCCGATGCGCAGCTTCACCTGCGCGAGGACGCCGTCCACGCGCACTTCTTCGATCGTGCCCCGCAGCTGATTTCGGCCGCTGATCGCGACGACGGCGCCTGGCCGGCGCCGGGCGGTGACGGGCTGCGCCGGCGCGCCGCGCCGCAACAGCAGCCGGTCGACCTCGCTCTCGGGGACGCGGTGGTGCCCGCCGTCGGTGCGGACGGTGCGGATGCTCCCCTTGTAGATCCACTGCTTGATCGTCGGATAGCTGACGCCAAGCCGCTCGGCAGCGTCCCGGACCGACAGCATCCGGACAAAGCTGTTTGCCATACCGTCTCGAATCATACTAAATTGCATATCCATGTATCCATGGGTATCCGCCCTCGCCGTTGCCACGGCCTTGGCGGCCGGCGGGACTCCCCCCGCCTCGTCGTCGCTGCTGGTTTCAGCCGCCGTGAGCCTCACCGAGGCGCTGGCCGACTGCGCGGCTGCGTTCGAGGCGCGCACCGGCCAGGAGGTGAACTTCAACTTCGCGGCGTCCAACGCGCTCGCGCGCCAAGTCGTTCACGGGGCGCCGGTCGACGTGTTCATCAGCGCGGACGAAGCCCAGATGGAAGTCGCCGATCGCGCCGGATCGCTGCGCGCCGGCTCCCGCGTGGCGATTGCCGGCAATACCCTGGCGGTGATCGTGCCCGGCCGCGGCGCCGGGAGGTGGCCGGAACCTTCCAGACTGCTGTCGCCGCGCGTCCGCCGGATCGCGGTGGGCGATCCACGGGCGGTGCCCGCGGGCGTGTATGCGATGGCGTGGCTCCAGCGGATCGGGATGAGGCAGCCCCTCCAGGATCGACTGGTGCCCTCCGGCAGCGTCCGGGGTGCGCTCGCGCTCGTGGCGGGCGGAGCGGTCGACGCAGGGATCGTGTATCTCACCGATGCGCGGACCTCGCACCAGGTCGCCGTCGTCTACGAGGTGCGCGGCCCGGGCGCGCCGTCCATCCTGTACACCGCGGCCGTGACGCGCCAGTCCGGAAACCCGCGTGGCGCGCGCGCGTTTCTCGAGTTTCTGCGGGAGATGGCGGGCCAGCAGATCCTGGCGCGGTACGGGTTCACGCCTCCGCCGGCTTCATGACGGGCGACCTCGTTCAGCTGACCGCGTTCACGCTGGCGTGCGCGGCGCTGTCCACGCTGGTCGCGTTGCCTTTTGGCATCGCGCTCGCGTGGTGGCTCGCCCGCGGCGGCTCTCGCGGCCGGGCGCTCGTCGAGACGCTGGTGACGCTGCCGCTCGTGATGCCGCCGGTGGCCACCGGCCTGATTCTCCTGCAGCTGCTCTCGCCGAATGGGCCGATCGGCGCGGCGCTGCAGCGCGTCGGCATCGAGATCGTCTTCACGTGGCGCGCGGTGGTGGTGGCGATGGCATTGATGGGATTGCCGCTGCTCGTGCGGACCGCGCGCGCGGGCTTCGAGCACGTGGATCCCCGCTACGAGCAGATCGCGCGGACGCTGGGGGCGACGCCCACGCGCGCGTTCCTCAGCGTGACGCTGCCGCTCGCGACCCGGAGCCTCGTTGCCGGTGCGGTGCTCGCCTTCGCGCGGTCCCTTGGCGAGTTCGGCGCCACGATCATGGTGGCCGGCAGCATTCCCGGCCGCACCCGGACGCTGGCCACGGCGATTTACACCTACGCGGAAAGCGGCATGGATCGTCAGGCGATCATCCTGCTGGCGATCTCGGCCGCCGTGTCGTTTGCCGCGGTCTTCTATTCAAACCGGTTGCTGGAATCGTGGTACTCGACTTCGACATCGCGCTGACGCAGGGTTCGTTCAGCCTCGAGGCCGCGTGCGCGTCGACTTCGCGGAGCCTCGCCCTGTTTGGGCCGTCCGGCTCCGGCAAGACGACGCTGGTGGAAGCGATCGCGGGGCTCCGGCGTCCCGACCGCGGTCACGTGCGCGTCGGCGGCCGGAAGCTGTTTTCCTCGACGGAGGGGGTCGACGTCCCGGTGCACCGCCGCCACGTCGGTTACGTCCCCCAGGACCTGGCCCTGTTCCCGCACATGAGCGTCCGCCGGAATGTCATGTATGGCGCGGGGCGCGGCGCCGTGTCGAACTTCGAGCGCGTGACGTCCGTGCTCGAGATCGGCCCCCTGCTGCCGCGCGCGGTCCGCGATCTTTCCGGCGGCGAGCGCCAGCGCGTCGCCCTGGCGCGCGCGCTCATGTCGTCGCCCGACCTGCTCCTGATGGACGAGCCCCTGGCCTCGGTGGACGCGCCGCTCCGCCGCCGCATCGTCCCCTACCTCCAGCGCGTCCGCGATGACCTGAAGGTGCCGGTCGTCTACGTCTCGCACGACGAGGAGGAGGTGCGGGCGATCGGCGAATGGATCCTGACGCTCGCGCAGGGGCGCGTCATAAGGTCGGTGGGCGTCGGCGGGTTCTGATACGATCCGACATCTCTTCCTTGCCCGCTCCCATCCCCGTGCTCAAGGTGGTCGTGCTGGCGGTGTCGATCTTCCTGGCGTGTACGGCACCCGCCCGCGCCCAGATGTCCGCGTCGGATTCGACAGGCCCCTCGCACGTGGACCCCGGTGCCGCCGACATCCTGGACGTCAACGCGATCGATCCGGAGACGTTCCTGGCGATCGCCGCGCGTCTGCCGGAGGGGCAGGCACCGGAGATTGACGGCCGCCTGAACGACGAGGTCTGGCAGCGCGCGCCGGCCATGGGCCGGTTCGTCCAGCGCGAGCCGCGCTTCGGCGCCGCGTCAACCGAACGGACCGAGTTCCGGATCCTCTACGACTCCCGCACGATTTACTTCGCGATCTGGGCGTACGATTCCCAGCCGGACGGGATCCGCGCAACGGAGCTGAAGCGCGACGCCGGGCTGAGGCGCGGCGATCAGATCAAGATCGTGATCGACACGTTCCACGATCACCGCAACGCGTTTTCCTTCGCCACGAACCCGCTCGGCGCGCTGAAGGACGCCCACTTGGCGGAGAACAGCCGTACGATCAACTACGACTGGAACGCCGTGTGGCGCTGCCGCACCAGCCGTGACGCCCGCGGCTGGTACGTCGAGATCGCGATTCCCCTCAACCAGCTCCGCTTCCGGATCTCACCCGGCGAAACCACGTGGGGGCTCAACGTGTGCCGCATCATCATGCGCAAGAACGAGGAGACCTACTGGGTGCCGTTTCCGCGGGAGTGGGGATCGAACGGGCTCGGCCGGATGTCGCACGCCGGCGTGCTGACCGGGCTCAGCGGGCTGTCGTCGCGCCGGCGGTTCGAGCTGATGCCGTTCGTCTCGCCCCGCGTCGGCCGCAATTACGAGGCGGAGTCGCGGGCCGCCGCCACTGCGGATTACGGCGCCGACCTTCGCGTGGGCCTGACGCCGGACCTCATCGCCGACCTCACGGTGAACACCGACTTCGCCCAGGTGGAGGCGGACCAGGAGGTCGTCAACCTCTCGCGCTTTCCCATCTCGTTCCCCGAGAAGCGGCAGTTCTTCACGGAGAGCGCGGGCATCTTCGATTTCGGCGGCAGCGGGTCGAACCTCCTCGGCGGGGATGGTGGGGGAGGGGGCGCGCGCGGCCTGCTGCCAGTCTTCTACTCGCGCCGGATCGGGCTCGCCGAAGGGGGCGCGGTGCCCATCGCCGGGGGCGGCAAGATCACGGGGCGGGTGGGGCAGTTCGCCGTCGGCCTGATGAACATCGCCACGGAGGCGGCCACCGTCGAAACCGACGACGGCACGGTCGACGTGCCGCGGAGAAACTTCACCGCGTTCCGGATCAAACGGCCGGTTCTTTCGCAGTCCTCCGTCGGCGCCATCTTCCTCAACCAGCAGGGAGGCGGGTTCAATCGATCGGCGGGCGTCGACGGCGCGTTCACTCTCGGCCGCAGCACCGTGATGACCGGCCTGCTCGCCAGGACGATGACGTCAGGGTCGCGTGGCCGCGACATGGCCGGAGCGTTTGACATCGACTGGAAGACCGATCGGTACAACGCAGGCGCCACCTACCTGGACGTGCAGGAGCGGTTCAACGCCGAAATGGGTTTCATCCGGCGGACGGACATTCGCAATCTGTCGGCGAGCGCAGGCTGGACTCCGCGTCCGAAGTGGCCCGGCGTGCGGCAGGTGCAGACGCGGGTGGCGGTGGACTACTTCGAAAACCACGCGGGGCGCGTCGAGTCGCGCCAACACCGGTTCTCATTCGATCTGAATCGCCAGGACGGTTCCAACCTGAGTTTCGACTTCGAGGGCAACTACGATTTCCTGCCTGAGGCGTGGGAGCTGGGAGCGGGCGCGCTCGGCGTGGGGGGCTATCGCTGGAACGAGTATCGCGCGGGCGTTTCGACCAACCAGTCACGCCGCGTTTATGGCGGCGGCAACGTGGGCTGGGGCGGGTACTACGACGGCGGCCGCCAGACCTATCGCGCCAGCTTCAATTTCATTCCGGTCGACACCCTGCTGTTTGAGACCAGCTACACGCGGAACCGCCTCACGCGGCGAGACGTCCGCCCGTACGTCACGAACACCCTCAGCGCCCGCGCGAGCTACTCGTTTTCTCCGGCGCTGTTTCTGAAGACGTTCGTTCAATACAACGACGATCGGAAGCTCGCCACGCTGAACGTCCTGCTGTGGTACATCTACAGGCCCGGGAGCGATCTGTACGTGGTCTACGACAACGGCTGGAACACCGGGCTTCCCGGCGCGAAGACCTACCGCGTCAGGAACCGGTCGCTGACCGTGAAGATGACCTGCTGGATCAGCCGCTGACGGAAGGCTACCGTGCACCGCGCCGCGCCGGCGCCGCGGGCGCTTCGTCGATCGCAACCGGCCGCCCGTCGACGAACACGTGCTTCACCTTCGCTTGCTCGTCGAAGATGTCCCCCTGGGTAACCACGAGGTTGGCAATCTTGCCCTTCTCGATCGAGCCGAGCCGATCGGAGACGCCGGCGATCCGTGCCGCGTTGATCGTGAGGGCGCGGATCGCAGCCTCGGCGGCCAGCCCTTCCCTGACCGTTTTCGACGCGTTCTTCACGAAGTCCTTCGGCTCCTTGAGACCGTCGGATCCGAATGCGAAGAGCACGCCGGCCTTTTCGAGCGCCGCCGGCGTCCGCGCCGCGCCGGCCCGCGCGCGCAGGGCTCGCAGGGGCTCATCGGCCCCGGGAGCCAGCGCCTTGGGGCGCGACGGGTAGTTCAGGCTGTAGATCACGCGGGCGCTCCGCGCTTTCAGATCGGCGGGCACCGTGTCTGCCTCGAGACCGCCCACGATGATCGGGTCGAGGTTGAACTGCTGCGCCATGCTCAACGCGCGCAGCACCTCGCGCCCCTCGTCGGCGTCGAACGCCACCGGCAAGCTTCGGTTGAGCGCCGGCTGCAGCGCGTCGAGCGCCGGCTCGTGGACAGGTCTCGGCACGCCCACGCCCTTCACCCTCGTGTAGTGCTCCACGGCCGCGCGGTGGTGCTGCCCATCGAGAAATGCCTGGCGGACGAACGCAATCACCCCCATCAGCGACGCCGGGTATGCGTCTCCCGGACGCGGGTTCGGCGTGAACTCGACGTGCAGTGCCACGGGCGACTTGAGGATGACGAGCCCGCGTCTTGGATCGGCCACGGCGCCGATCTGGGCCTCTTCGGGCGGTGCCATGACGTTCACGAGCGCGCTGCGCCCCTTCACGACCTGCCCGGACGGCGTCGCGAGCACGGTAGTAATGCCGGCTGACGCCAGCTTTCGCAGGTCAGGCGCATCGACCTTCACGTACTCGGCGGCCTCGAGCTGCGGCCGAAGAATCGTGCCGCGCTTCCATCGCTCGACTTCCTCCGTCGTCTTCAGGTCGCGCGGCTGCTCCTGACGCGGGATCTCGGCGGCCGCGGTGTTCGCCATGTCGATGAGCCCGGGATACACGGTCAGGCCGGCGCCGTCGATCACGCGCGCGCCGGCGGGAGGCTGCACGTCGCCGCCCACCGCCTCGATGAAGCCGTCGCGGATGACTACCGTACCCGTCGCGAGCGGTGCTCCGGCCGCGGTGACGATGCGGGCGCCCTTGATGGCGTACACGCCCGGCGCGTCGGCACGCGCCGCAACGGCGCACGCCGTAGCGAGCAGCGCAGCGGTGAGAATGCTCCGGGGCATCGTGTTGGCCATTGCTACGGCCTCGCCGTGTAGCGCTCGTACAGCGCCTCGTGCTTGTTTCCGAGATCGACGTTCCGCCCGGCGATCACCACCGCGGAGACCGGCGTGCGGACCTCGAGCGGGTCTCCCTTCGCGACGAGCAGGTTCGCGTCCTTGCCTGGCTCGATGCTGCCGAGCCGATCGGCGACGCCCAGGATCTCGGCGGCGGCGATCGTCAGCGCCCTGATCGCGTCCTCGCGCGAGAGCCCCCACGCAACGGACTGCGCGGCGTGGTACGGGACCTGCCGCACGTTGGAGTTGTCACCGGTGGCGAACGCGATCTTCACGCCCGCGCGCACGAGCTCGCCCGCCGCCTGGTAGGTGGACGCGTGGAACATGTCCTCGCGGGTCGGCAGCGTCAGCACCGGGCCGAGGATGACCGGGATGTTCTTGTCTTTCAGCAGCGACGAGACGAGCGGCGCCTCCAGGCCACCGGTGATCACGATCCTCACCCGCGCGCGATCGGCAAACGCGACGGCATCGCGGATGTCCTGCTCCCGGTTCGCCGCGGTGAAGAGCGGCAGGCGCCGCTCCACGATCGGCACCAGCGCCTCGAGCGCCCAATCGAGCCGCCGCTGCTCCTTCGGCACATTCGCGTACGCGCGGGCGTCGTCCAGCAGCCTGGCGAGGCGGTCGAGCTTTTCGTCGCGCTCTTTCTTCAGCTCGTCGTAGCCACGATCGTCCGGCGGCGCGCCAAAACCGCCGAACCCGCCGGTCCGGCCGATCGTGGGAAACTGGAAGCTGACTCCGGCGACCGGCTTCACCGCGTTCTCCTCCCACGTCCAACCCTCGAGATTCACGACCGCAACCTGGCCGCCGAGGATGCCGCCTGACGGTACGACTGCAACAGAGGTCACGCCATTTGCGCGCGCGACGGGGATGGCGTCGCTATCCGACTGGTACGCGACGATGGCGCGCATGTGCGGGTTGAACTCGAGCATTTCGTTCACGTCGTCGAAGCCGCGGGGGCCGGGCTCGGCGAGCCCGAGCGTCGTGCGTGCGTTGATCCAGCCGGGATACACATCAGCGCCCGCCGCGTCCATCGTCTTCGCGCCGGCCGGGACGGTCACGTTCGTCCCGACCGCCTCGATCTTCGAGCCGCGGATCAGGATCGTGCCACGCTCGATCGTGGCGCCGGTGACCGGATGAATGCGGGCGTTGGTGATCGCCCAGATCCGTGAAGCCGGCACTTCGGGCCGCTGTGGGGGCTGCTGTGGGGTGGACCCATCGGACTGTTGCGACGCGGACCCTTCGGGTCCGCCCGGCGAGCCCGAAGGGCCCGCCCCGCCGGCGCCAGGGCTCGCTCCGCCCATATCCTTTTCCGCCGCGACGAGCGTCGTCTTCTCCTTCTGCAACTCGGTCAGCTTGCGTTCTTCGACGTGGCGGTCGTAGTACGCAATGCCGTCGATGTACGCGCGCTCGACGATGGCGTAGGAGCTGAGTGGGTGGCGATTCCAGATGACGAAGTCGCCGTCCTTGCCCGCCTCGAGCGATCCGATCCGGTGCGCGAGCCGCAGCTGCTTCGCGGGATTGATGGTGACGAGCGCGAGCGCCTCGTCTTCGGTCAGGCCGCCCCAGTGCATTGATTTGGCGGCCTCGGTGTTGAGGCGCCGCGAGTGCTCGGCGCTGTCGGAGTTGATGGAGACGAGCACGCCTTTTCGCACCATCAGCGCGGCGTTATGCGGGATCGCGTCTTCCGCCTCGATCTTGTAACCCCACCAGTCGGAGAACGTGGACGCGCCTGCGCCGTGCGCCGCGATCTCCTTCGCGACCTTGTAGCCCTCGAGCACGTGCTGGAACGTCGCGATCGTGAAGCCCATCTCGTCGGCGAGCCTGATCAGCATCAGGATCTCGTCGGCGCGGTAGCAGTGCGCGTGAACGAGGCGCCTGCCCTCGAGGATCTCGACGAGGGGCTCGAGCTGCAGGTCGTGCGCCGGCGGCACGGCGTCGGGCGTCGAGGTCTTCTTCTTCTCGTACTCCTTCCACGCCGCCTGGTAGGCTTTCGCGCGCGTGAACGCGTCGCGGATGACGTACTCGACGCCCATCCGCGTGATGGGATAGCGGCGGGGGCCGGTCTGCCCGAACTGGCGCATGTCCTTCGGGTTTTCGCCGAGCGCGAACTTGATGCCCGGCATGGCGCCCTCGAGCAGCAGTTCCTCGGGGCGCGTCTTGCCCCATCGCAGCTTGAGCACCGCGTTCTTGCCGCCAATCGGGTTCGCAGACCCGTGCAGGACGTTGACGGTCGTCGTGCCGCCGGCGAGATCGCGGTAGATGTTCACATCGGTGGGATCGATGACATCTTCCATGCCGGTCATCGAGCTGACGGTCGTCCCCCCTTCGTTGATCGAATCAGCGGCGATGTGGGAGTGGGCGTCGATGATGCCGGGCGTCACGAACGTGCCGGTGCCGTCGATTACCTCCGCGCCGGGCGGGATCGGGACGTTCGCGCCGACAGCGGCGATCTTCCCGTCCCGGACCACGAGCGTGCCGTTCTGGATCGTGCCTTTCGTGACCGTCAGGATCGTCGCGCCCCTGACGGCGACCGTTGTGCCACCGCGCGCGGGTTGCGCGTAGAGACTCCGCCAGCCCGCGGTCGACACCAGCACGGCGACGACGGCTATCGCGAGACCCGGACGTTTCGCGTTGGACCACCCCACGAATTCCTCCCCCGGCACAATCACCGCGGAAACCGCAGAAGACGCGGCCTCAGGCCTGTCAGAAATCTTCAGCGCGTCCCGCGGCTTGCCCGTCCCCAGAAATGCGTGTCGAACCACTCAAGGTTGTGTTCCATTGCCGCGCGCACCGCTTTGGGCTTCGTCAGCCCGTGGCCGAACCCCTTGTATACGACGAGCCGGGTCGGTACGTTTCGGTCGCTGAGCCCCTGATAGAGCTCGTACGCGTTGGGAATTGGCACCCGCGCATCGTTCTCGCCGTGTTGGATGAGCGTCGGCGTGCGCGCCTGCTTGATGTAGGTGATGGGCGACGTCGTGCGGTAGATGTCGGGATCGTCCCACGGCGTGGACTTGAGGTACATGCGCGTGAACGGGTGGATGTCGGTGTTCACGTAATACGTCATCCAGTCGGAGATGCCGGCTCCAACCGAGATCGCCTTGAAGCGCGCGCTGTCGTGCGTGGCGAGGAACGCCGAGATGTAACCTCCCTGGCTCCAGCCCATCGCACCCACTCGCGCGCCGTCCACCATCCCCTGCGCGATCAGGAAGTCGATGCCGCTCACGACGTCCCACGCGTCGCCGACGCCCAGGTTGCGGACGTTGAGGGACCGGAACTTCTCGCCGTACCCCGCGCTCCCGCGGTAGTTCGGCTCGAGCACGAGAGCCCCGCGCGCGAGCCACATGTCGATCGGATAGACGTAGGTCGAACGGAACGGCGCAGGGCGCGACACGCCCGTGGGTCCGCCATGGATCACGACCAGCAGCGGATACCGCCGGCCGGCCTTGAAGTCCGCGGGCCTGTGCAGCACCCCTTCGATCTTCGCGCCGTCCTTGCTCGCCCACGTGACGACCTCGCTCGTCCCGAGCTGCCAGCCCTCGAGCTGCGCGCCCAGGCTCGTGAGCTTCTTCGCGTTCATCGCGGGAAGGTCGGCGATGAAGATCTCCGGGTACTGAGTTGCCGTGCTCGCGGTATATGCCGTGCGCGTGAAGTCCTTCGAGAAGGTGAAGCCGGACGCGATGGCCTGCGGATCGTGCGGGAGCTTCGTCACCTGCTTCGCCGCAACGTCGATCCGGTAGAGATGCGCCCATGTGCGGTCCGAGGCCGAGAAATAGATCCCGTCGGGCGACCACGCGATCGGCGCCGCGTCCTCGTCGAAGCCGCGCGTCAGGACGTCGATGGCGCCTCCGCTCGCGGGAATGGTCGCGATCAAATCGTTCGTATAGTAGAAGGCCGGGTGCGCCATCGACGTGGCGAACGCGATCCGCGTCCCGTCGGGCGACCATTCGGGGCGCGTGTCGGGGCCTTCCTGTGTCACGAGCCTGCGGACCTCGGCGCTCGCGACGTCCACGATCGAAATGTCCGCGCTGCCGCTGTTCGAGGGATCCTCGTCGATCCGGTGATCGAACGCGATCGCTGCGCCGTCGGGCGACCACCGGAAGCCGCCCACCGCGAGCTGCCCGCTGGTGAGCCGCCTGGATTGCTTCGTCGCGACGTCGATCACCCACAGGTGCGTCTGCCGGCGATCTTCGTCCACGATGGCGAACTCTCCGTACCTCCTGTCCCGGTCCTTTGCCGACTGCGGCTTCGGCTCGGACGCCGTGAACGCGATGCGCGCGCCGTCCGGCGACCACGAGAAGCCCTCCACGCCGTCTTCCGCGGAGGTGAGCGCCTGGGCTTCGCCGCCCATCGGATCGATGAGATAGATCTGACGCTTGTCGCTGCGGTCCGACGCGAACGCCAGGCGGCTGCCGTCGGGCGACCAGGCAGGCGACGTCGACGATTTCTTCCCGCGCGTCAGTTGGCGGCTCGTCGTCGTCCTGGCGTCCGCCAGCCAGATCTCCGTGTCGAAGGCGTTCTCTTCCCAGTCCGTCTCGCGGACCATGTACGCCACCCACTGGCCGTCGGGCGAGATCGCGGCGCCGGAAGCGCGCTTCAGCTCGACCATCTGGTCCACCGACGGCACGATCTTCTCCGCCGACTCGACGGCGGAGGGCAGCGACGAGAGCAGAACGAATGTCAGAGCGATGGTTCGTTTCATGGGAGCCCCCGGCGACGATCCGGCCCCTGCCGACGCGGCGCGTTTCTGGATGAACGGCGCATCGGGAATACGTGCGAGCGGGCGGGGTGTATCAACGTCCAGCCGGAGGCGCTAGTATATTCGGGTTCCACATCCGGAGCAGCAGTAGGAGGAGCAAAGCGATGCGTAGAATTCTTGCAGTGGTCGGCGCGATGGCGGTCGCCGTAGTCACCTCGGCACCGCTTCTGGCCGATGCGACGACGGTCAAGGGGGAAGTGGTTGACGTGCAGTGTCACGCCAAGAAGGCGGAGAACACCGGCGCCGACCACGAGAACTGCGCGCTGAGCTGCGCCAAGCGCGGCGCCAAGATGGGCGTGCTCACCAGCGATGGGGTGTATGTGCTCGCCGGCGAGTACACGGCAGAGAACAACAAGAAGCTGCTGCCGTACGTCGCGAAGGTCGTCACGGTCACCGGCGACGTGACCGAGCAGGACGGGCAGAAGACGATCAACGCCACGAAGATCGAGACCGACATGAAATAGATCCTGCACGGCAGGTTCCGCGCGGTGGGTTCTGACGCACGATTCAGAACCTGCCGTGCAGAACCTGCCGTCTCGAACCTACGTCCGGTATTCGCCGTTGATTCGAACGTATTCGGCGCTCAAATCGCACGTGTAGACGACCGCCTCGCCCGGGCCGTCGCCCAGGCCGGCCTGAATCGAGACGTCGTCGCGCGACAGGAACCGCGCGGCTTCGGCGGCACGCTCATCGTGCGGGCGTCCGTCCGAGAACAGCACGACGGGGCCGATGGTGACCGTCGCCCGGCGCGGATCAAACGGGACTCCCGCGCGGCCCGCGGCGGCAAGAATGCGGCCCCAGTTCGGATCGGCGCCGTGGATCGCGGTCTTCACGAGCAGCGAGTTGGCAATCGTCCGCGCCACTTTCCGCGCCTCCTCGTGGGAGGGCGCACCCGTCACGCGGACCGACACGGTGCGCGTGACTCCCTCCCCGCCGCGCACGATCGCGAGCGCCAGCTCGCGGCACACCGAGGTCAGCACGCCGACAAACGCGGGCAACTCCGCCGAGCCGATGGCGACGCCGCTCGCACCGCTCGCGAGCGCGAACACGGTGTCGTTCGTGGACGTATCGCCGTCGATCGTGATGGCGTTGAACGTCGTGGCGCACGCCTCACGGAGCGCCTTGTCGAGCAGCGCGCCGTCGATCACGACGTCGCTCGTGAGCACCGCGAGCATGGTGGCCATGTTCGGCTCGATCATCCCGGCGCCCTTGGCGATGCCGCCGACCCTGAACGTGCGGTTGCCGATCTGTCCCTCGGCGGCCGCCTCCTTTGGCCCGCGATCGGTCGTCATGATCGCGCGCGCGGCGTCGAGGTGCGCCTCGACGCTGAGCCTCGCGACGCTGTTCGACAGACCGGCCTTCACTTTTCCTGCATCCAGCGCCACGCCGATGACGCCCGTCGACGCCACGAGGATCTGCTCGGGCGCGGCGCTGAACACGTGCGCGGCATGCGCCGCCGTCGCCCGCGCCACCTCGAGACCCTCGTCGCCCGTGCAGGCGTTGGCGCAGCCGCTGTTGATCACGACGACGCGCGCGAACCCGCCGCTCCGGCGCAGGTGATCCTGCGAGACGAGGACCGGCGCCGCCTTCACCAGGTTGGTGGTGAACAGCGCGGCGGCCGTTGCGGGCCGGTCGCACGCGACCACCGCGAGATCCAGGTTGGCAGGTTTGATGCCGCAGTGCAGGCCCGCGGCCAGGAACCCGAGCGGCGCGGTTACGCCGCGTCCGATCGCCGTTGCCATGAAGCAGAAGCCGCGGGTGCGAGCGAGACCATCAGCGCGTACTGCCCGCAGCTGCGGAAGAGCGGGCAGGCGGCGCAGTCGGCGGAAATCTTCTCGGGCAACCACGCGTGCGGCACGATGGAAAACCCCAGCCGCATGAAGAAGACCGGATGGTGGGCGAACGCGCAGAGCCGGCCGTGACCGTCGAGGCGGGCCCGCCGGTGGAGCGCCGAGACCAGCCTGCCCGCGACCCCGTGGCCGCGCCACGGCTCGTCGACCACGAGCGAGCGCACCTCGGCGACCGACTGGCTGAGACGCACGACTTCACCGCAGCCCGCGATCCGGCCGTCGTGCTCCGCGACGTAGAAGGCCGCGGTCCTCGCGATGCGCGACGAGATGTCGGCGATGGTGCGCGGCAGCAGGTGGCCGCGCTCGCGGTTGGCCTCGACCAGCGCGTGGATCGCCGCGGCATCGTCGGAGCGCGCCGGCCTGACCATCATGACTCGCTCTCCCGCAGCGACGCCTCGAGCAGCTCGACAGCGCGCGAGATCTCCGCCTCGGTGATCACGAATGGCGGCAGCAGCCGCAGCACGGTGCCGGACGTGCGATTGATCAGCAGGCCGCGGCTGCGCGCGGCGTCCACCACCGCCGCCGCATCCCCCTCGATCTCCAGTCCCCACATCAGCCCGGCGCCTCGAACCTCGACGACGCGCGGCACCCGCGCGGCCAGCGCGTGGAGTTCGCGCTCCAGCACGGCGCCCATCGCCTTCACGCGGTCGAGCAGGCCGCGGTCGATCAGCTCCTCCAGGAAGGCGAGCGCCGCACGGCACGCGAGCGCGTTGCCGCCGTACGTGCTGCCATGATCGCCTGGCTGCGCGGCATCCGCGACGCGGTCGCTGAAGAGCGCGGCGGCAACGGGGAAGCCCGCGCCGAGCGCCTTGCCGATCGCCATCAGATCGGGGGAGATCCCCAGCGTGGGGGACACGAATGGCACGCCGGTGCGCCCCAGGCCGCACTGCACTTCGTCGGCGATCAGCAGCGCGCCGGTCCTCGCGCAGGCCTCGCTCACGGCGGCGCCAAACTGCTTCGTGAGTGGACGGACGCCCCCCTCGCCCTGGATCGGTTCGAGGATGACGGCGGCCGTCGTCTCGTCCGCGGCCGCGAGCAGCGCGTCGGGGTCGAGCGGCGAGACGAATCTCACCGCGCCGACGAGCGGCGCGAACGGGTCGCGGTAGTGCGCGTCCCACGTCACTGACAACGCACCCATCGTGCGGCCGTGGAAGGAATGCTCGAGCGCGACGAACGTGTTCCGGGAGGCGCCCTGCGAGTACCAGTACCGCCGCGCGAACTTGAGGCAGGTTTCCACCGCCTCGGCGCCGCTGTTGCACAGAAAGACGCGCGAGAGCCCGGAGAGCTGCGCGAGCCGCTCGGCCAGCGGCGCCTGGAACGGGTGATGGAACAGGTTCGACGTGTGGCTCACCACCGCCGCCTGTTCGGCAATGGCCGCCGCCACACGAGGATGCGCGTGCCCGAGGGCGTTCACGCCGACGCCCGAAATGAAATCGAGGTACGCGTTCCCGGCGGTGTCGTAGAGCCAGGCTCCCGCGCCGCGATTGAACGTCATCTCCGGGCGGCGGTACACGCCGAGCAGTCGATCCGATGCGGTGGTCGCCGCAGTGCTCACGAAGCCCTCCCCGGGGCGTGGCTGGAACGTCCAACCGAAAGGACCACGCGAGTCCCGCCGGCAGGCAGCCGGCCCGCGCGGCCGTTGAGAATGCGCACGTCGGCCACGCCGCAGGCGCTCGCGCGCGTGCACGCGTCGAGCTTCGCCGCCATGCCGTCGCGGGCGGCGCCGCTGCCGACGAGCGCCTCGGCGTCGGCGTGGGACAGCGTCGCGATCGTGGCGCCGACGGCATCGAAGACGCCATCGGTGCCGCCGAGCACGTACAGCCGCGCCGCGCGAAGCGCGATGGCGAGATGCGACGCCGCCACGTCTGCGTTGACGTTCAGCACATGCCCCTCGGCGTCCACCCCGAGGCTGGCCACGACCGGCACAAACGCGTTGTCGCACAGCACTCGCAGCACCGCCGTGTCGCCCTCCGGCACGGGCTGCCCCACGTGCCCGAGGTCCACCATGACGCCGGACTGCGCGCGCGCGCGCGGCGCACGCCGGGAACGGAGCAACGCGCCATCCACGCCGCTCAGGCCAACCGCCCTGACGCCCGCGGCACCGAGCGCCGCGACCAGGCGCGTATTGATCGTGCCGGCCAGGACGCCGACCGCCGCCGCGAGCGCGTCCGCGTCGGTCACCCGGATGCCGTCGACGAGCTGCGGCGTCCCGCCGCGTCGCGCGACCTCGGCGCTCAGCTCGCGGCCGCCGCCGTGCACGACGACGAGCGGCCCGTCCTGCGCCGCGTGCCGCACGTGCTCGACCACGGACCGCATGTCGTGCGGCGTCTCGAGCAGCTCCCCCCCGATCTTGATGATCGTCGTCACATCAGTGCCAGCCGCTCGTCGTAGCCGAGCGCCACGTTGAAGACCTGCACGGCCTGCCCGGCCGCGCCCTTCAGCAGATTATCGAGGCACGAGACGAGGACGACGCGCCGGGCGCCGGCCGACTCGTCGACCCGCCAGCCGATGTCGCAGAAATTCGTGTGCGCGACGTGCTTGATTTCGGGCAGCGTCTCCCCTCCGAGCCGTACGAACGGCGCGTCCGCGTACGCCTCCTCGAGCGCCGCGGCGACGTCCCGCGCGCCGGCGCCGGGGCGCAGCCGCGCGTAGATCGTGCTGAGAATGCCGCGGTCGAGCGGCACCAGGTGCGGGACGAACGTGACGTCGCAGCCGAGCGCCTGCTCCATTTCAGGAACATGACGGTGGCCGAACACGCCGTAGGCCGACACCGATCCGTGGCACTCGGAGAAGTGCGTCCGTTCCGAGGCACCTTTGCCGGCGCCCGACACGCCGGACTTCGCGTCGATGACGACGCCGGTCGACGGGTCGAGCAGGCCGCGCCGCACGAGCGGCATCAGCGGCAGCAGCGATGCGGTGGGATAGCAGCCGGCGCACGCCACCAGTTCGGCCGCCGCCAGCTCGGCGCCGTCGACGACCTCCGGCAGCCCGTAAACGGCCCGGCGCGGCACGGCGGTGGTTTCCGGATACCAGCGCCGGCGGATCGCCGCATCGGCGAGGCGGAAGGCGCCCGACAAATCGATGACTCTGACCCCTCGTGAGACGAGGCCCGGCGCGATCTTCGCGGCGGCCGCTTCGGGCAGCGCCAGGAAGGCGACGTCGGCATCGGCGAGGGCCTCTTCGTCGAACGCCCCGATCTCGCCGTCCCAGACGCGCGCGAGGCCGGCCGGGCGCGTGCCGTCGGAGGCGGCCGACGCCATGGCCGCCCTCACCGACGCGTGCGGGTGCCGCGCCAGCAGCCGCAGGAGTTCCCGCCCGGCATAGCCGGTGGCGCCGGCCACGGCGACACGGGTGCTTGCATAAGTATTCACAATCAGGGATAATTATGCACACGTGCCCGGGGCAACGCAAGTCCGATCGCGGGCGGAAGGGCGGGCGGGGCCGGGCGCTATACTGGCCCGGTCAGGCATGAAGTCCTACCGCCAGTCGGTCATTCTCGAAATCATCGAGCGGGAACCGGTCACGAGCCAGGAGCAGCTCAGAAAGCGGCTCCGGGCCCGGGGCGTCGAGGCGACACAGGCGACGCTGTCGCGCGACATCAAGGAGCTGCGGCTCGTCAAGGCCGCGGCGGACGGCTCGTACCATCGCGCGGCGGACGCGGCCACCCCGGTCGATCCGTCCGAGAAGGACGACGCCGTCAGGCGCGCCGTGAGCGAGTACCTCAGGCGCGCCGAGCCGGCGCAGCAGATCGTCGTGCTGCGCACCGACCCCGGCCAGGCGCAGATCCTCGGGATCGCGCTCGACCGTGCGTCGCTCGATGAGGTAGTCGGCACCGTCGCGGGCGACGACACGCTGTTTGTCGTCACGCGCGATGCGCGCCAGGCGCGCGCGCTGTGCCGGCGATTTGAGAACTGGTTGAAAGAGTAAGCGGAGGACCTGATGCGGATTGTGCTGGCGTATTCCGGCGGACTCGACACTTCGGTCGCCATCCCCTGGCTGGCGGAAAAATACGGCGCGGAGGTCGTCGCCGTGACGATGGACCTCGGGCAGGGCAGGGAGCTCGACGACATCCGCGAGCGCGCGATCGCCGTGGGCGCCGTCCGCGCGCACGTGCTCGACGTGCGCGAGGAGTTCGCCCGCGACTTCATCGTGCCGGCGCTGCAGGCCGGCGCGATCTACGAGGACCGCTACCCGCTCGCCACGGCGCTCGGCCGT
This sequence comes from Acidobacteriota bacterium, assembly GCA_016184105.1. Classification (NCBI taxonomy): domain Bacteria; kingdom Pseudomonadati; phylum Acidobacteriota; species Acidobacteriota bacterium. Next base: position 64,668 of record JACPDI010000018.1, on the reverse strand, counting down.
CCGCTCATTACGAAGCACCTCGTGCGCATCGCCGAGCTCGAGGGGGCGACAGCCATCGCGCATGGCTGCACCGGCAAGGGGAACGACCAGGTGCGCATGGACGTGTCGGCCCGCGCGCTCAATCCGGCGATCCGCGTGATCGCTCCGGCGCGCGAGTGGGGCATGACGCGTCCCGACGAGATCGAGTACGCGCGGGCGCGGGGCATCCCGGTGCCCGCGACGATCGCGAGCCCCTACAGCACGGACGCGAACCTCTGGGGACGCTCGATCGAGTGCGGCGTGCTCGAGGATCCGTGGTGCGAGCCGCCCGAGGAAATCTACGCGCTCACGAAGGGACCCGCCGAGTGCCCGAACGAGCCCGCCTACCTCGAGATCGAGTTCGCGGCGGGCGTGCCCGTCGGCATCAACGGCGTGCCGATGTCGCTCGTGGAGCTGATCGGCAGCATCGAGACGATCGCGGGGGCGCACGGCGTCGGCCGCATCGACATGGTCGAAAACCGCCTCGTCGGCATCAAGTCGCGCGAGATTTACGAGGCCCCCGCGGCCTCCGTCCTGCACGCGGCGCACAAGGAGCTCGAGAAGCTCGTCATCCCGCGCGACCTCGAGCGCGTGAAGCACGACATGGCGCGCCTCTACGCCGACCTCGTCTACAACGGGCTCTGGTTCACGCCGACGCGCGAAGCGATCGACGCCTTCACCGCGAAGGTCCAGGAGCGCGTCACCGGCGTCATCCGCGTGAAGCTGTTCAAGGGGAACTGCACGGTGGTCGGCCGCAAGTCGCCGTTCGCGCTCTACGAGCACGCGCTGGCGACCTACGACGCCGGCGACCTGTTCGACCACAGCGCCGCCGAGGGCTTCATCAAGATCTGGGGGCTGCCCGTGGAGACGGCCGCGCGCAAGAAGGTCGGGACGGAGCATGCCGCTCTGGTCGGGAAGATTTGAATCCGCGCCGGACGCGGATCTGCTCGCGTTCGGCGCGTCGTTCGGGTTCGATCGGCGCCTCTTCGACGACGACATGACCGGCAGCCTCGCGTGGGCCGGCGCGCTCGCGGCAGCGGGCGTGATCCCGCGCGAGGACGCCTCCACCCTCCAACAGGCCCTGCGCGAGCTGCGGGACGCGGTCCGCGCCAATCCCGCGCTCCTGGACGGCCCGCACGAAGACGTCCACTCCTTCGTCGAGCACGAGCTGGTCGGCCGGCTCGGCGACCTGGGGCGGCGCCTGCACACCGGGCGGTCGCGCAACGAGCAGGTGGCGCTGGATTTCCGCCTCTACCTCCGTCGGAGGATCCCGGTCGTCCAGGCGGAGCTGCGCGGCCTCGTCGCCGCGCTGGTCGAACAGGCCGAGCGGGCCGCCGGCACGGTCATGCCCGCCTATACCCACCTGCGGCGGGCGCAGCCGGTGCTCGTCGCGCACTACTTCCTGGCACACGTGGCGGCGTTGCAGCGCGACGACGGGCGGCTCGCGCAGGCGCGCGCCGACGCCGACGCTATGCCGCTCGGGTCGGGGGCCGTCGCCGGCACCAACTACGACGTGGATACCGCCGCGCTCGCCAGGGAGCTCGGGTTCTCGCGCGTCGTGTCGAACAGCCTCGACGCGACATCGGACCGCGACTTCGTCTCGTCGTTCCTCCACGCCTGCGCGCTGCTCGCCGTCCACCTGTCGCGGATTGCCGAGGATCTGATCCTGTTTTCCGGCGAGGAGTTCGGCTATTTCGAGCTCGCCGATGAAGTGTCGACCGGCAGCAGCCTGATGCCTCAGAAGAAGAATCCAGACCCGCTCGAGCTTGTCCGCGGGAAGGCGGGACGCGTGATCGGCCGGCTCGCAGGATGGCTGTCCACGATGAAAGGGCTGCCCTCGGGCTATAACAAGGATCTTCAGGAAGACAAGGAGGCGGCATTTGACGCGGAGGACACCGTGCTCCCGTCCATCCGCGCCTGCACGCGGGTCGTCGCGACGTTGAAGCTCGACGCCACTCGCACGAACGCCGCCGCCGAAGGCCTGCTGGCCGCGACCGAAGTGGCGGATTACCTGGTCGAGAAGGGCGTGCCGTTCCGCACGGCGCATGAAACGGTGGGAGGGATCGTTCGCGCGCTGGTCGCGTCAGGCCGCGACTTTCGCGCCCTGACGCTCGAGGAATGGCGCGCGTACGATCCGCGGTTCGATGCGGACATTGCCGCGCGCCTGACCGGCGCACGAGCCGCGGCGTCGAAAAAAACGCCGCAGTCCACGGCTCCCGCGGCCGTGGCTGCGGCGATCCAGCAGGCGCGCGCCTGGCTCGCTAGCCGCCAAACCTGAACGTCACGCCGGCCGTCACGCGCCAGAAATCCAGCTCGCCCAGGTCGAAATCCAGGCCATCGTCGTCGCCGCGGTTCAGCGAGCGGAAGTAGCGCACGTCGCCGCGGATTCCGACATTGTCCGTGAAGAAGCCGGCGATGCCGCCGCCGAGATTGAACCCCCACGAGTTGTCGTCGACGTCGAACAGGTCTCCCGCCTCGTCGATCTTCTCCTTCAGAATGCCGAGACCGCCGACGGCGTACGGGCGGAGACCCGGCCCGGACTGGCCGCCGACCGGCGCGCCGACGATCGCGCTGACCATGAAGGTGGTCACGTTGTTGTCCCCGAAATCGTCGCCGGACGGACCGAAGAAATCCGGCGTGTAACCGAAGTCGAGGTCGAGCCCCACGGCGCCGGCACCCATCCAGGTGAGACCGCCGCCGAAGCTCGTGGTCGAGTCGGCCGTGCTGCCGCCCGTGGCGATGCCGACAAACGGCGTGAACATGATGTCGGCCGAAGCCGTCGACGGCCCGACGGCAACGAGCGCCGTCACAAGTGCTGCTTCTGCAAAAGTACCGATACGCATTGCGAGTCGTTCCTCCTGTCTCCCGCGGAACGGCTGCAAGGCAGGTACCCATGCGAACGTTCACCTGAGCATTTGCTTCATGAGGTCCCACGCGAGACGGACGTGGCGCTCTTCAGTGCGGATGTGCCCGATCGCCAGCCGGAGCGTAAACCGCCCTTGCAGCCGCGTGTGCGAGAGGAACACCTGGCCGCCAGCATTCAGGCGGTTCAGCAGGTCTTCGTTGAAGGCGTCCAGCTCGTCAACCGGAACACCCCGCGGCTTCGCACGGAAACAGACGACGCTGAAGGGTACGGGGGCGAGCAGCTCGAACTCCGGATCGCGGCTGACCCAATCCGCGAAGGTTCGCGCGAGGCGCATGTGCTCCGCGAGGCGCGCCCGCAGACCCTCGGCGCCAAAATGACGCAGGATCATCCAGAGCTTCAGCGCGCGGAACCGGCGGCCGAGCTGCACGCCGGTGTCCATCAGGTTCGTGACCCGACCGGCCTCAGCCGTCTTGAGGTACTCCGGCGTCAGCGAGAACGCGCGTCGAAGCGTCTCCATGCGGCGGCAGTAAAAGGCGCTGAGATCGAACGGCGTGAACAACCATTTGTGCGGATTCACGACGACCGAGTCGGCGCGGTCCGCGCCCCGCAGCACGTGCCCGTAGCCGGGAACCATCGCCGCGACGCCGGCGTACGCGGCATCGACGTGGAGCCAGATGTTCTCGCGGGCGCAGACCTCGGCGATCGCGCCGACCGGATCGACGCTCGTCGTCGAGGTGGTGCCCACGGTGGCGACCGCCGCCATCGGTTCCACGCCCGCGAGACGGTCCTCGTCGATTGCGGCGCGCAGGGCGTCCACGGGCATCCGGAACTCCTGATCGGCAGGAATCTTCCGGAGCGCGTCATGTCCGAGCCCCAATGTCATCACGGCCTTGTCGATCGATGAGTGGGCGTGCTCCGAGCAATAGACACGGTACCGCGGCAGGTCGCGGCCCGGCAGCCCGGACGCGCGCACGCCGGGAACCGCCTGCTCGCGCGCCGCGGCGAGGGCGTGCATCGACGCGATGGACGCCGTGTCGTAGATCACCCCTTCGAACACGTCCGGCAGGCCGATCAGTTGCCGCAGCCATCCGAGCGCCACCTCTTCCAGCTCGGTCGCGGCCGGCGACGTGCGCCACAACATCGCCTGCACGTTGAGCGCGGCAGACAGGAATTCACCCAGCACGCCGGGGGCGCTGCCGGTGATGGCGAAGTACGCGAAGAAGGCCGGGTGGTTCCAGTGAGTGAGGCCCGGGACGATGGTCCGCTCGAAGTCGTCGAGCACGCGATCGAACGGCTCGCCGCGCTCGGGCGGGTGAGCCGGCAGCGCGCCGGCAATCTCGCCCGGCGCAACGCGAGAGAGGACCGGGTAACGGTCGCTGTCCTGCAGGTAATCGGCGATCCAGTCGACCAGGCGGTGAGCATGTCGCCGGAATTCGTCCGGCGGCATGTCGCCCAGGGGAGGAGGTGGTGTCATGGTGGGGCTCAAGGCACGAGGCACTAGCCACGAGGAAGATAACAAATCTCCGGGCGTCGTGCCTTGCCCTGTGCCTCGTGCCTGATCTATCTGTCGACGGCCACCGCCGTGTCCGCCATCAGCCGCACGCTCACGGTTGTTCCAGCGGGCAGGGTCGCGGCGTTTCGGTCGCCCGCGACGAGGACGGCGGTGCCGCCGGCGGCGCCGGCCGTGCCGCCGATGACGGCCCCTTTCGCGCCGCCGAGAATCGCACCGAGGATCGCGCCGCCGACCGCGCTGCCGCCCACCTTCGCGGCGGTTTCGCGCGACGGCGAATCCCCTTCACGCATGACGGCCGTCGTCTGGAGCGCGACGCGCGTGCCGTCGGGGAGCTGCGCGGTGTGAAACCGGACGGCGATGCGCGCGCGTTCCTTGAACTTGCCGCCGCGCTCAACGAGCGTGACCGAGCCGAGCAGCCTGGTGCCGGCAGGGATGGCGACGCGCCCGCCGACCGAGACGTCGCGCGTCACGTGTCCGTCGACGCGGTCTTCCACGCGGGCGCGCTCGCTCGTGACCGCCGTCTCGACCTGCACGCCGATAACCGTGTCGGACGGAACGACGATCTCCTCGAAGCGCGCGGCCTGTGGCGCCGGCGCCGGTTCGTCCGGCGACGCCGCGGCCGGCGCCGGCTCGGCCAGCGCATCCGGTGGCGAGATCGGCGCGGAAACCGGGACGGGTTCGGCCGGGAGGGGCGATGCTGGTGTCCGCGCGACCGGCGCCCGAGAAGCCGTCCGGCGCCGCTGAACGGGCGCTGGCCTGGGTCCGACAACCGGCGCCTCGATCACGATCGGCGCCGGCTCGATCGCCTGGGCGGGCTGCGCCGCGCCATCAGTGGCCACGGGGACCGCGGCAGCGCCGGTTTGTCCGCCGTTCTCAAAAACAGGTGGTTGCGCAGTGGGGTCTGGCACGTTATGACGCATCGCGACGTACGCGCCGCCGGCGGCCGCTGTCATAGAACCGGCCGCGAGCACCGCGAACGCAATGGGTCGGGACCACATGGGTTTTGCTCCTGACGCCTCTGCTGTCAGCAAGAGGTGTGCCCCGCGAATCATGTCGTATTTGCTCGGGATTTCTCGGCTTCGTCCTATTCTCGCCGGGCTGGAGTGCGGCCACCGGAGGACGACGGCCCAAATCGGGGACAGAAAGGGCCGAGGGTGGAGAGCGCGGTGTGCGTTCCGGTGGGGCGGACCCTTCAGGTCCGCCGCCGCGTTCCAAGCGCCAAGGCGGCCGGGATCAGCGCCAGTGCGCCGACGAGCACATCGCTCGGCCGAGCGCCGCGGGCAGCGTGGGCGGTGGACTCCGTCTGTTCAAGCGTGCAGTTGGGCAGCGCCGCGGCCGCGGCTCGGTCAGGCGTCTCGCCCGCCTCTACGCGCGCCTCGTACTCGCGCATCGCGAGCACGCCGATCTTCCTGCGCCGGCCGGGCACCTTTTCGCCCGGCGCCTTTCCGTACGGAGACGCGTGTTCGATTTCCGCGTTCATTTCCGCGCCGATCAGGATGCAGATGCCCGAGACGTAGAACCACAACAGGAGGAGGATCACGCCGGCCAGCGCGCCGTACGTCTCGTTGTAGCTGCCGAAGTTCACCACGTAAAAGCGCAGTCCGAGCGTGGCGATCAGCCACAGTATGGTGGCGAGTACTGCGCCGGGCGTGATCAGCACGAACTCCTGCTCAGCGTCGGGGGCAAAGCAGTACACGAGCGCGAGCGCCGTGACGACAAGCGCGAAGACGATGGGCCACTGCAGGACCTTCCAGGTCCATTCGAAGACCGGCCCGAGATGGAACCACACGGCGGCGCGTTCGGCGAGCTGCGGGCCGGCAATGACGAGGGTGGCGGAGACGAGGATGAAGAGCGCCACGCCGACGGTCAGGGTGACGGCCGTCAGCCGCGTCTTCCACCACGGGCGCGACTCCTCGATGTCGTAGGCGGAGTTGAGCGTGCTGATGATCGAGACCATCGCGCCCGAGCTGCTCCAGATCGTGAAGAGGAACGCGAAGGTGAGGATGCCGCCGTTCTCCTGGTTCGAGATCTTCTTCATCTGATCGAGGAGAAACTGCAGCACGTCGGGGGGCGCCACGCGGCCGATCGTTCTCATCACCTCGTCCATCAGGTTGGCCACCGGGAAAGCTGCGCCGCCATTCCGAGGACGTCGTCCTTGAACACCGCCTCGTTCAGGGTCCGCTTGAAGATCTCGCGCCAGCCGATGGGGATCTGCAAGTGCGCCAGCATACGCGTCCGCGCGGTGCAAGCAGATTGCCATCTGTGTTATAAGCGGGCCACTCCTGAGGAGGCAGTCATGATCTCGGATTCCCGCACCATCGCGCTCGCCCTGGTGTTGATGCTGGCGCACGGCTCTGCCGTTTCGGCGGCCCGGCAGACGGAAACGGCCGCGCGCGCCCAGAAACAGGATGAGGCGTACTCGAAGCGCATCCGCGAGATTACCGCGGATCCGCGCGTCATCACCGAGCTGGTGGATCACCTGCCGGCATCGAGCACGGTGCCGTCCCCCTTGAAGTTCTTCAATCGCGTGATCGGCGAGCCGGGCCACCTGACGTACTACAAGGACATCCTGCGGTACCTCGAGGCGATCGACAAGGCCTCGGATCGCGTCACGATGTGGACGATCGGCAAGAGCGACGAAGGGCGCGACATGGTGGCGCTGGCGATCGCGGACGAAGCGACGATCAGGTCGCTCGACAAGTACAAGCACATCACGGCGCAGCTCACCGACCCGCGCACGCTGACGGAGGCGAGGGCGCGGCAGCTGATCTCGGCGGGCAAGCCGATCTACTACGCGACCGGCAGCATCCATTCGCCCGAGACGGGCAGCCCGGAAATGCTGATGGAGCTGACCTACCGCCTCGCGGTGGAGGAGACGCCGTTCATCCAGACGATCCGGAACAACTCGATCGTCATGATCACGCCGGCGACCGAAGTGGATGGCCGCGACAAGCAGGTGGACAACTTCTACTACCAGAAGACGACGGGCAGGACGCCGCCGCCGCTCGTCTACTGGGGCCACTACGTCGCCCACGACAACAACCGCGACGCGATGGGCGCGGCGCTGAACCTCACGCGGAACATGCTCGGCACGTTCCTCGCGTGGCATCCGACCATCTGGCACGACCTCCACGAGTCGGTTTCGTACCTGTACACGTCGACCGGCAGCGGCCCGTACAACGCCTCGCTCGACCCGATCCAGATCGACGAATGGTGGCTGCTCGCCAAGACCGAGACGAGCGAGATGGCCAAGCGCGGCGTACCGGGCGTCTGGACCTATGCGTTCTATGACGGCTGGGTGCCCAACTACCTGTTCTTCATCGCGAACATGCACAACTCGATCGGGCGCTTCTACGAGACCCAGTCGTATCGCGGCGAGAACTACGATCTGACGCTGCCGCCGACGACCACCTCGCGCGAGTGGTACCGGGCGAACCCGCCGCTGCCGTCGATCAAGTGGGGCCCCCGCAACAATGTCAACATGCAGCAGAGCGCGCTGCTCATCGCGATGAACTACGTGGCGCGCAACCGCGAGCTGTTCCTCGAGAACTATTACCTGAAGAACAAGCGGGCGGTGGAGAAGGGCAGGAGCACCGCGCCGTACGCGTGGGTCATCCCGGCGCAGCGCCGCCGGGTGGAAGCGGCCGAGCTCGGCAACCTTCTGCGGCTGCAGGGAGTCGAGGTTCACGTGGCCACCGGCGAATACTCCGGCGGCGGCGTGACGGTGGAGTCCGGCGACTTGATCGTCCGGATGGACCAGCCCTACCGCACGGTCGTGGACATGCTGCTCGACGTGCAGAACTACCCGGCGGCGAACCCGCGCCCGTACGACGACACCGGCTGGAGCTTCCCCCTGCTGCGGAACGTCAAGGCGGCCCGCGCGACCGACCGGTCCATACTCGACGCGCCGATGAGGCTCGTCACGCAGGACATCACGGTGGCGGGCGAGATGGTCGGCACCGGCGACACGCTCATCGTCGAGCACACGACGGACAACACCCTCGTGACGTTCCGGTTCGCGAACAAGGACGTGAAGATGCTCGCGGCCGAGGAGGCGTTCGAGGCGGCGGGACGACGGTTCGCCGCCGGCTCGTTCATCGTCCCGAATGCGGATCGCGCGACGCTCGGAGCGTCGCTGAAGGCGCTTGGTCTCGTGGGGCACGCCGTGCCCGGCATGCCGGCGGTGAAGGCGCACGAGCTCGACCTGCCACGCATCGGGTACGTCCACTCGTGGGCGCGCACGCAGGATGAAGGATGGGTGAGGCTCGCCTTCGATCGCTTCAAGGTGCCGTACACCTATTTCGCCGACCAGAAACTGCGCGAAGGGAATCTGCGTGCGAAGTACGACGTCATCGTGCTCCCGCACATCGGCGGCGATGCGCAGGCGCAGGTGAACGGGTTGCCGATGATCGGCGATCCGATCCCCTATAAGAAGTCGGAGCTGACGCCGCATCTCGGCGTGCAGGATTCGAGCGACGACATTCGCGGGGGCATGGGCCTGCCGGGGCTGGTGAATCTCGCGGCGTTCGTGCAGGAGGGAGGCACGCTCATCGTCGAGGGTTCGACCAGCACCATTTTCCCGGAGTACGGTCTGACGGCGGGCATCACGGTCGAAACGCCCCAGAATCTGTTCGTGCGAGGGTCGGTGCTGAAGGGGATCTTTGCGGACCGCAAGAGCCCGATCGCCTACGGGTACGACTCGAACGCGCTGGCGATCTACTTCAACCAGGCGCCGGTCATCCGGGTCGCCGGTGGGGGCATCGCCGGATTCGGCGGCGGGGGTGCGCAGATTCCGGGCGTGGGCCAGAACCTCACACCGAACGCCGTCATGCCGCCGCTTGCGGAACTCGACAGCGAGCCGCGGCCGCAGCGGCCGATGGCCGATGAAGCCGCCGAACTTCGCCAGATGGCGCGCGCGTTCGGCTTCAACATCGATGACCGCGTGCCGCGCGTGGTCCTGCGCTTTCCGGCCGATCCCGCCGACATGTTGCTGTCCGGCGTGCTGGTGGGTGGCCAGTCGCTCGCCGGCCGGGCGCTCGTGCTGGACGCGCCGGTCGGCAAGGGACATGTCGTCATGTTCGCCAACCGCCCGTTCTGGCGCTGGGAGACCCAAGGCAGTTTCTTCCTGGGTTTCAACGCGATCCTGAACTGGAACGACCTCGACGCCGGCAAGACTGCCGAGCGACAGACGACATCCCGGTAGGTCATTGCAGATCCCACGATCCCGGATCCCGCAATCAGTCATTCGTGGGATCTGCGATCGTGGGAGTGAGATCCCATGTCGGAACACGCCCTTCTTGCCGGCCTGATCCCGGCCTACGCCGTCGCGCTCGTCCTGATCGTTCTCTTCGCGCGGCTGCGGATTCCCGCCATCGTCGCCATGATTCTCGCCGGGATCGCCGCCGGGCCGCACGGGTTGGCGTTCGTCGCAACGCAGTCCGAGGTCGATCTCATGGCCGAGATCGGCATCGTGCTCCTGTTGTTCACCGTCGGGCTTGACTTCTCGCTCGCCGAGATGCGCCGCCTGTGGCGCGCGACGCTGGCGGGAGGGCTCCTCCAGGTGACGGTCACGGCAGGCCTGGTGGCGGCGCTGCTTGTCGCGTTTTCCACCGTTGCGCCGCGCGTGGCGGTGTTCGCCGGCCTGTTTGTGTCCTTGTCCAGCACGGCAATCGTCCTGAAGGAAATGGGTTCGCGCAACGAACTTGGTTCCCCTGCAGGGCGCCTGACGACGGGCGTGCTGCTGTTCCAGGATCTTTCGATCGTCGTGCTGCTGCTGATGGTGCCGATCCTCGCCGGGCAGGCGCCGGCCGGCAGGGCGGGAGAAGCGCTGCTGCGCGCGGCTGTCGCGCTCGCGATCGTTGCCGGCGTGGGCCGGCTGGTGCTGCCGCTCTTCGTGCGTTGGGTCCTGCGGAGCGGGCGTCGCGAAGCCTTTCCGCTGGCGATCCTGCTCGCGAGCGTCGGAACCGCGTGGGCCAGCTCGCTGTTGGGCGTCTCGATGGCGCTCGGCGCTTTTCTTGGCGGGCTGGTGCTGGCAGAGAGCGAGTTCAGCCACCAGGCCCATGCGGAAATCCGGCCGCTGCGTGACATCCTGTCCAGCCTCTTCTTCATCTCGCTCGGAATGCTGCTGCACCCCGCGTTCGTGCTGCGCGCGTTTCCGTGGATAGCGGCGGCGCTTCTCACGATCGTGGTCGTCAAGGCCCTTGCGGCCGCCGCCGTGCTCATGCCGTTTGCGCCGAGCGCGCGAGTGGCGATTGCCGCCGGCATCGCCCTCGCACAGGTGGGGGAATTCTCCTTCGTGTTGGGCCGCGCCGGCCTTCAGGCCGGGTTGCTGCCGCCGGACGTGTGGCAGACGCTGCTTGCCGCGAGCATCGGGACCATGATGCTGACGCCGGCGCTGCTGGCCTTCGCGCCCGGGATCGCGGCCCGGCTGACCGGCCGTCGTCGGCCGGCTCCCCGGGAGGGACTGTCGAGCACGCTGGCCGACCACGTCATCGTGATGGGATACGGCGCCGGCGGCCGGCTGATCACGAAGACGCTGAAGAAATTTGGCGTGCCGTACCTCGTTCTCGATTTGAACGGTGCCGCCGTGCGCGAGGCGCGCACCGCTGGGGAATCGATCATGTACGCCGACGCCGCCAATCCGCACAGCCTCCGCGCCGCGGGCATCGGGCGCGCGCGTGCCCTCGCCCTCGTACTGAGCGATGCCGATGCATCGCTGCGCGTCGTCAAAGTGGCACGTGACGTGGCGCCGGCCATCCCGGTGATCGTGCGGACGCGGTATCGCGGCGAGGCCCGTCGCATGGAGGAGGCTGGAGCCACTGTGGCGGTCGCTGAAGAGATTGAAACATCCCTCGAGGTGCTCGCGCAGCTCCTCGCGCGTGTCAACATCCCGGGAAATCTCATCGAGACGACGCTCGACATGATCCGACATGAGACCGAGAGCCTGCGCCCGGTTCGTGCGCCGTCGCGGCCGATGGACGCCGTCAGCGCCATCAGCCAGTCGCCTGTCGCGACGCACGTGCTGTCGGCGGGGGACTGGGCGGTGGGCCGGACGATTGCGGACGTGAACCTGCGGGCCGAAACGGGCGCACTGGTGGTCGCGCTCGAGTCGCAGGGGCACCGCACGACGTCGCCCGCGGCGGCTGCCACGCTGAACGCCGGCGATGTCCTGTACCTGATGGGCGATCCCAGCGACATCCTACTGGCGCGGCGCCGCCTCACCCGCGGATAAGTGGGACAGTCACACTTCTGGTAGCTTCTGCGGGCCGCCCGCCGGGCGATGAGGGGGTCGTACCGTCGATTCGAGCCCGTACCGCCGAACCGTCTCTTCGACCCACTCCTCTGATCCATACGGTACTCCGCGCTCGGCCGATTGACGCAGCCGCTGGAGAGCCTCGATAGAGAACGGCTCGTTGACAATGTCCGCCCAATTTGATGGGCGTGGGCAGGGCCACGCCGACACTATTGTGCGGCCATCGCCGGTCGCTGTTCGGTTCAGGCTCGACCACGGCCAGTCCTCAGCCCGCTCGACCAGGTTGGCCCGCGCGGCATTTCCTTCGACATAGCGCAGCACCGTGAGCAGGTGCGTCTCGTCCTGGATTACGTAGTTCTTGTATCGGTCCTGATAAACGTGCCCGGTACCGTTCGACCGATAATGCTGGCGATAACGCCGAACGTGCACATTCATGGTCCATCGCATGTACGCAGGGATTGCGTACGCCGTGCTTGGCAGCAGGACCAGATGAAAGTGATTCCGCATCAAGCAGAAGGCCAGGATGCGGATGGCCACCCGCGTCATTCCGTCTGCCAGGATCGAGAGGAATGCTTCATAATCAGCGGGTTTGTGAAAGATCGTCGCCTTCTCGTTCCCACGGTTGAGCACGTGCTGAGGGTACGCTGCAGGAGTGACGCGTCGGTGTCTCGACATAACGGATTCGCATCACCCTTTTCAAAAACCGATCCGCCCGAAGTGGGACAGTCACACTTTCTCCGGCCGATAAGTGTGACTGTCACACTTCTGATAAGTGTGACTGTCACACTTATGGCGTGCGGCGCGCCACCGGCGTCGAAGGGCACCCCTTCGGTGCTGCTCGTCACGATCGACACGCTGCGCGCGGACCGCGTGGGGCGCGGACTGACGCCCGCGATCGATGCGCTCGCGCAGGAAGGCGTCAGCTTCACCAACACGCGCGCGACGGTGCCGCTCACGCTCCCGTCGCACGTCTCCATCATGACGGGGACGCTCCCGCCCGAACACGGCGTGCGGGAAAACGGCGTCCACCGTTTCGACGGCTCGCGCCCGACGCTCGCGCGCCTGTTCCGCGACGCAGGTTACACGACTGCCGCATTCGTGGGCGCGTACGTGCTCGACCGGCGGTTCGGGCTGTCAGACGGCTTCGAGATGTACGACGACCGTATCCCGCGCGACCCCCGGGCCCCCGCGCGCCTCGAATCCGAGCGCCGCGCGGACCAGGTCGTCGTCGCCGCGCTCAAGTGGCTGGCAGGTGCGGACGCATCGAAGCCGCTGTTTGTCTGGGTGCATCTCTACGATCCCCACGCGCCCCACGCGCCGCCGGCCGAGTTCCTGAAGACCGCCGGTCATCGTGCGTACGAGGGCGAAGTGGCGTTCGCCGACTCGCAGGTCGGCTCGCTCATCCGCGACGTTCGCAGAAAGGTCGGCCCTGATCTCGTCGTGGCGCTCGCAGGCGATCATGGCGAGGGCCTCGGCGAGCACGGCGAGGCGACGCACGGGATGCTGTTGTACGACTCGACGCTGCGCGTGCCGTTCATCGTCGCCGGGCCCGGTGTCCAGGGCGGCACGCGCAACGACGCGCCCGCCAGCCTGCGCGACCTTGCGCCGACGCTGCTGGCGCGCGCCGGCCTGCAGGCGCCCGCGACGATGACCGGCGTCGATGTGATCGCCGGAGCGTCGACGGACATCTACGCGGAAACGACCTACCCACGCGCGGCGGGATGGAGCCCCGTGCGGGCTCTCGTGGACGATCGCTGGAAGCTGCTCTCGTCATCCGGCCCGGAGCTCTTCGACCTTTCCCGCGATGCCGGTGAGAAAGAGAACGTCGTCGCACAGAACGCGTCGGTCGCGGCGGCGATGCGAACGCGCCTGGATCGGATTTTCGAAAGCGCCAGGACTTCGCCATCCGCGACGCCCGATGCCGCGGACCGCCTGCGCGCGCTCGGCTACGTGGCGGCCGCGCCGTCGGGCCGCACGCCCGCGGGCGCGCCGAACCCGCGCGATTTCATTTCAGCGTGGAACCGATTCGAGCAGGCGTTATCCCTGACCGCCTCGGGACGCAGCGCGGAGGCACTGGCCGATCTCAGAACGCTCGCGGCAAGCTTTCCATCGGCGCGGGTGTTCCAGGCATCGTACGCGCAGGCGCTCAAGGATACGGGCCGAACGCCGCAGGCGCTGCAGTTCTATCGCCGTCTTGTTTCACGCTGGCCCGATGACGCCACGCTGTTCCACGGTCTCGCCCTCGCGGCTCGAGCGGCCGGCGAACGGGTGGAGGCCATGAAGGCGGAGCAGGCGGCTCTCGCGCTGGCGCCCGACGACCCGAACGCGCACAACGGCCTGGGGCTGCTACACGCCGACGCCGGCCGAGCCGCTGACGCGGCGGCGGCCTTCGAGCAGGCCACCCGGCTCGATTCGAACAACGCCTCCTTCTGGACGAATCTGGGCAACGCGCGCCGCGAGACAGGTGAGCTGGCAGCCGCATCGACGGCGTATCAGCGCGCGATCGATCTCGATCCCCGCTACGCGGACGCGTCGAACGGGATGGGCGTGATCCTCGTCCAGCAACAGCGTCCCATGGACGCCATTCCGTTTTTCGAACGCGCGATCGCGTACGACCCCGCGTTCCACGAGGCGCGGTTGAACCTGGGGATTGCCCTGCAGGAGAGCGGAGAAACGGCACGAGCTGCCGAGCAGTATCGCAAGGTGGTCGGTGCCGCACCGGCGGGCTCGCGCGAAAAACGGGCGGCGAGCGAGTTGCTCGCCGCCCTCCGATAGACCTGAACCCTGAACCCTCAGCCCTGACCCTTGACCAGGATCAGAACGAGAACCGGAACCCGACCTGGCCGACGCGCTGCTCTCCCGCCTGGAAGTCGCCCGCGTAGGTGGTCGGCTGCATGAACAGCGGATTCGGGTTCCCGGCCAGCAGGCGGCCGGCACGGAACCCGGTCGGGTTCTTGGCGTTGAACAGGTTGAAGATCTCGCCAATCGCCTCGATCCGCGCGTTCCCGTAGATGCGGAACGCACGCGACACGCGCAGGTTCATCTGCGTGCGCCACGCCCCGCGGCCGCAGTTCCACGTCTCGCAGTTGCCGATCTCCTTCGGCGGGTTACCGACCCCGTCGAACTGATACGCCTTGTCCGGCAGGTCGTTGTTCTCACCGTTGCGGTTCCGATCCACGCCCTCGGTGAGCGACACGGGCAGCCGCGATCGGTAGATGAAGAACGGCGAAATCGTGAAGCCCTTCACCAAGAACACGCCGGCGATGGTGCCCGAATGCCGCGCGTCGGTGCGTGAGGTGGGCCCGTACGTCCGCGGGTCGTCGAAGAGCAGCTCCGCCTCCTGCAGGTTGTTGGAGTTGAGCTCGTCGGCCGCCGTGCCGATCTGGCTCTTCGCCTCCGCGAGCGTGTAGGTCAGCGTCAGGTCGATGCCGTCCATCATGCGACGCTTGAGACCGAACATCGCCGCGGTGTACTTGCTTTCCGCGCGGCTGATCGCTCCGCGCGTGCCAGCCGCGTTCGGGTTCAGGCCCACGAACGCCAGCCGCCGGGGCGCGGTGGGCTGCCCCACCGGCCGCGTGTTGATGCGCGGCCGCGTGTTCAGATCGCGGCCGTCCGCCCGGACGAAATCGAACGTGAACACCGTGCTCGCCATCAGCTCGTGCGACCAGCCCACCGCCGTCTGGCGCGTGTAGGGCATCTGCAGCCGCGGGTCGAGCCACTGGCCGATGAGCGGCAGCGAGTTCGGATCCGCCTGGTTCTGGCTCGTGATGTTCGAAATGGGCTGACCCACCTGGTAGAACGACCCGTTCGGATTCCGAATGCCATTCGGGTTGTCCACGTTGAAGACGGAACCCGAGCCGATGCCCGTCGCGTCGATCGCCGGGAACAGCACGTTCGAGTTCGTGTAGCCCATGTCCATGTAGATGCCCCAGCCGGCGCGGACGACGTCCTTGCCGTCGCCCCTGACGTCCCAGGCCATCCCGACGCGCGGCTGCCAGTTGTTCGAGTCTTCCTTCGGATCCTTGCCGGCGTTCTCGAGGCCTTTGATACCGGCCAGCAGGCCCGCGCGTCCGGCGTTCTGGATCGCGACGAAGTTCGGGTTCTTCGCCTGATCGATCTGGTAGCCGTCGATGTAGTCGTATCGCAGCCCCAGATTGAAGGTCAGTCGCGACGTCGCCCGGAAGTCGTCCTGGATGTACCACGCGTACTGCTTCAGCGGGATGTTCGCCTCGGCCGCGCCACCGTTCCGGGTGACGGTCGAGAGCGGCCCGTTGAGGTCGTTCGTCAGGTGGTTGTACGTGAAGTCGTTCGTGCCGGTGTTGAACGTGATGAACAGGCGCGGTTCGTTGATGAAGTTCACGCCCGTCTTGAAGTCGTGGCCCAAACCGCCCATACCCTCCATGTGCCACGAGAAGTCATCGCGGAACTGCCACTTCTTCTGTTCGGTGGTCTGGGGCGTATTGCCGTTCTGCCCGATCGACACGCCGTTCGGGAAGTTCTGCGTCGGGTCGCCGCTGTTGGCGCCGATGTGGTTGCGGAAGTCCGCGTACTGGAAGATGAACTCGTTCAGCCGCGATCCGCCCAGCACCCAGTTGTGGTTCAGGTTCACCGAGTTGAAGGAGTTTTCGCTCGTCCCCCAGTTGCTCGGCACCGACCGCGTGCCCGCCCCGTACGGCTGCGAGTTCGTGTTGCGGCCGTAGCGCACCGAGAGGTAGTGCTGCGCGTTGAGCTGCGAGGTCATCTTGCCGGTCAGCAGCGTCTCGCGGTAAGGCGTGCCGAACACGCCGTCCTGGTCGGGGAAGAGCCCGAGCGTGTTGACGACCTGGAACGTGTCCTGCTGGGTGCGCTCGAACGCGCCGAAGTAGTGCGCCTTGTCTCGCACGATCGGTCCGCCGAAGCTGCCGTCGTACTGGTACCGGCGGTAATCCTGCTTGTCGGTCTTGGCGAGCCGCTCCGTCTCGGTCTTCGCGTTCATCGCATCATCGCGGAAGAGCGTGAACCAGCTGCCGTGCGGGTCGTTCGTGCCGCTCTTGGTGACGATGTTCATCACGCCGCCGTTGCTGCGGCCGGCCTCCGCCTTCGCGCGCGAGGTGACGAAGTTGAACTCCTGGATGGCCTCGAGCGGAAACAACTGCAGCAGCCCGCCGACCGTGTCGTCGTTGTTGTCGCCGCCGTCAATCTGGTAGTTCAGATTGCGGCCGTTGCCGCCGTTGATCTGCGGCGAATACTGCGTGCTCTTGGTCGGATCCGAGTGGAACCCCAGTCCGACGCCGGGAATCGTCGCCGCCAGGTTCGCGAACTGGCGTCCGTTGAGCGGCAGGTTCTCGATCCGCCTCACGTCGACGACGCCGCCCACCGAGGAGGCCGTCGCTTCGATCAGCGGCGACTCGCCGGTGACCGTCACGTTCTCCTGGACGCCCGCAAGCCGCATCGCGACGTCGATCGTCAGCGTCTGGCCGACGTTCAGCACGATGCCCTTCCGCTCGTTCCTGCCGAAGCCCGCGATCTCGGTCACCAGGTCGTAGTTGCCGACCGGCAGCGCCGTGAGGCGATAGATGCCTTCGCCGTCGGTCGTCGCCGAGCGCGAGAACCCGGTGTCGACGTTCTTCGCGGTCACGGTGGCGCCCGGCAGGGCGGCCTGCTGTTCGTCAACGACGCGGCCAGAGATGTTGCCGCTCGTCTGCTGCGCCGACGCCATGCCCGCCGCCAAAAGCAGCGCGGTCACGAACGTTGCGCACTTCGTGAAATCGCGCATTCGTTCCCTCCTCCTCTTGAGTGGATCGGGCGGTGGGAGGAGCAACGGACGCGCCAGTGCGAAGGCCGCTGTTGGCCCTGGCACAAGTGGTTACCCGGCAGGTACTTAGGTGAGCACTCCGGCAGCGGTGTGAGACGGCTCACACGCGGCCCATCCAACCCGTTGGATGGCCGGCGACGGAAAGTGGGACTGTCCCCCTTTTCCTGCCCCTACTGAAGCGTGCGGACGAGCCGCTCCACTTCCGCCCGCTGCGGCGCACTGGGCGGGAGGCGCTCCAGGAGCGCCTGCGCCTCGCGCCGGGCGGCACGGCGGTCCCCGCTGCGTGCGTACGCCAACGCGAGATGGAACCGCGCCTCGTGCAGACCTGGATCGATCGCCAGCGCCTCGCGAAGCGCCGCGGCGGCGCCCGCCTGATCGCCAAGCGCGGTGCGTGCGATCCCGATGTTCGCGAGGACGACCGGATTCTGCGGCTCGCGCGCCCTCGCCTCTTCGAGCGTCTCGAGCGCGTCGGCGGCGGCGCGGCGCCGGCCGAGGCACGTCGCCCGTCCGAGATGCGCGTCGGCGCCCGCCAGCCCGCCCGCGATCGCGCGAACGAAGAGGGGCTCCGCCTCGTCGCACCGTCCGGCCTCGAGGCGCAGGTACGCGAGCCGCACGTTCGCCTGCGGGTTGTCCGGATCCGCTGCGAGGATCGATTGCAGCGCCCGCTCGAGCGCGCCGCCGCGCAACTCGCCGGACAACACTGCGGCGATCGCCGCCGCCAGCTCGCGCGCGTCTTTGGGATCGCGACGCGCGGCGGCCGCCGTGCCCGCTCGCGTTCCCGATGCGTACCCGAGTGCCTGGAGACGGCGACGGGCGCCTGGATCGACGCTCGCGGGGGCCGTCGCAAGCTCAGCGCCCGAGATCCTCTCCACGCGGGCCGCGAGGTCCGCCGCGACCGCCGGCTCCCGATCGATCACGTTGCTCAGTTCCGCGGGATCCGTCTCGACGTCGTAGAGCTCCGGCCGCGGCGCGGCGATGTATTTCCACTGGCGGGAACGCAAGGAGCGGAGGCTGCTCCAGCCGAAGTCGACGAGCGGAGCGAATGACTCCGAGTAGAACCACCCCGCGCGCCTGGCCTCACCAACGCGTGGTTCGGCCACACGCAGATCGATGCCGTCCGCGTCCCACCTCTTCAGTCCGGCGAGCGAGGCCAGCGTGGGGGCCACGTCGGCGAGCGACACCGGTGCCGATTCCCGGCGCGCCACGACACCGGGCCCGGCGATGACGAGCGGCACGCGCAGCGTCGTGTCGTACACGAAGACGCTGTGGGCGATCTCGCCGTGCTCGCCGAACGCTTCACCATGATCGCCCGCCGCGACGATCGCCGTTCCGGCACGTCGCGGGCCGAGCGCATCCAGTAGTCGCGCGACCTGCCGGTCCGCCTCGGCGACTTCGTCCGCATACCGGTCGCGCGATGGTCGCCCGTCGCCGGCATCGCCGTACGGCGCGTGCGGCTCGAAGAGATGCACCCACGCGAAGAATCGCTCGCGTGGGTGCGCCCGGATCCATGCGATCGCCTCGCCGACCGTCTCCCGCCCCGGCCGCTCGTTGGCGAGCCGTCCGTCCGGGCCCCGCGGCATGCGGTCCGAGTACAGCTCGAAGCCGCGGGACAGCCCAAAGCTGCGATCGAGCGGAAATGCCGACACGAATGCGGCCGTGCGAGCGCCCGCTGCGGTGAACGCCCCGGCGAGGGACGCCGCCCCGGCCCGCATCGCGATACCGTTGTGCCGCGCCCCGTGCCCGGGCGGGTACAGCCCGGTCAGCAGCGTGGCGTGGGACGTGAGGGTGATGGGCGCCGCCGCGAAGGCGCGCTCGTAGAGCACCCCCTGGCGCGCGAGGCTGTCGAGGGCGGGCGTGCGCGCGGCGACGGCGCCGTACGCGCCCACCGCGTCTGCGCGCAGCGTGTCAATCGTGATGAGAAGAACGCTCGCTGCGGGAGGCGCAGCCGCGCGCGGCGCGGGTGACGTTCGCGGGCGCGACACCGCCAGCCACGCCACGGCCGCGGCAAGCAGGACTGCGAGCGCAACGAGCCCCCGTCGCAACATGTGGCTGCCACCAATTTATCCCACGCATCGGAAAACTTCGTGGCAGACGCGCGACCCGCACTACCATTCGACTGGGAGCGTCACATGAGGAAACTCACGACGGACGAGGCGCAGGCGCGGCTTGGGTCGCTCAAGAACTGGACCCTGGAGGGGGATGCCATCCGCAAGCAGTACGTCTTCGGATCGTTCCGGGAGGCCGTGTCGTTCACGGTCCGTCTTGCTTTCGAGGCCGAAGAGGCAGACCATCATCCCGAGATCGCCATCAGCTATAAGCGGGTGACGCTGGTCTATTCCACGCACGCCGCGGGCGGCCTCACCGAGAGGGACTTCGCAGGAGCCGCGGCTGCGGATCGCATTTCCTGGGTCTGATGGAACTGAAAAAGAGCTACAGCGCGCGGGAAGTGGCCGCACTGACCGGGCTGACCGCCCGCCAGCTTCAATGGTGGGATGAGAGCCACCTCGTCGCGCCCACCGTGTCGCCGCGGCGCACGGAGGCCGGCGGCTACACGGAACGCCGGTATTCACCGCTCGATCTGATCGAGCTGATGGTGCTTGCCGACCTGCGGCGGCACGGGCTCACCGTCGGTAAGATCCGCCTGCTTCTGGCGACGCTGCGGGATCGCTTCGGCGTCCGGCTGTTTGAAACGATCGGTGACGGGGGCAAGTTGACGCTCCTCACCGACGGGCGCGACGTGTACGGGCGCACGTCGCACGGAGAGGTCTTCAATCTGCTGAAGGCGCCGGATCAGCCGCTGCTGGTCGTGGGAACCGAGCGGAAGCTCCGCGAGCTGACCGCGCGGGCGCGGAAGAAGAAGCGGGAGAAGATCAGCCGATAGGGAACACCTTGTCGAGGCCATCGGCGGGCCGCGGGATCACGTGCACGCCGACCAGTTCGCCCACGCGGCGCGCCGCGGCCGCCCCGGCGTCGGTCGCCGCCTTCACCGAGGCGACATCTCCCCGCACGATGGCGGTCACGAGACCAGCGTCGACCTTCTGCCAGCCCACGAACGTCACGTTGGCCGTCTTCACCATCGCGTCCGCCGCCTCGATCATTCCCACCAGCCCGCGGGTTTCCACCAGGCCGAGCGCTTCACCGTAGTCGGGCATGTCCTCATTATAGGGGGACAGTCGCCCTTTCCCAGGCTGCGGCTTCGGAAAGTGTGACTGTCCCCCTTATTCCTCACGCCTCGACCCGCAGAGCCTCAAGCACCTCGAGTCCTTCCACGAGCTGCACGTCGTCCACGAGGTTCGACACCGTGCACGCGTGGTTGGGCAGCACGCGCACGAGATCTCCCGGTCGCAGGCGGCACTCGCGCGAGGCCTTCACGGTGGCGTGCTCTTCAGACAGGCGCTCGATGAGCAGACCTTCGTCCAGGACGTCCGACTCCAGATCCGTGAAGACTGCGCCGAATCCCTGCGGTGCGCCGAAGCCGCGTGCTCCGTCGGAGGTCAGCGTCTTGCTGCCGCAATCGAGGATCACGCGGTCGGGCGCCGGCCGGCTGACGACGCGGGCGAGGACGGTGAGGGCGCAGTCCTCGAGCCGCGCGGCCCCGAGACCCACCTGCGTGCGGTCGAAATACACGTAGTTGCCGGGCCTCAGCTCCGTGAGGCCGTCGAGCTCCAGGCTGAATCGGGCTGTTGGTGTCGCGCCCACGCTGATCTCCGGCGCGTCGAGCCCGGCGTCGCTCGCAAGCCTCACAAGCCAGTCGCGCTCGCGTGTCGCGATCTCCCGGAGTTCTTTGTCCGATCGCGCGTGATACGACTGCCCCGCGTGACTCAACAGGCCGAGCAGTCGCAGCGCCGGCAGATCAGCCACAGCGCGCACGACGTCCGCGGCCCCGCGCGCGCCCGGATCGATGCCGCACCGGTGGAAGCCGACATCGACCTTCACGAGCACCTCGAGTTCCCGTCCGGCGGCGCGCATCGCCTCCGACCATCCGCGGGCCACGTCGAGATCGTCGACGACAATCGACACGCGCGTACGCGACATGAGCGACACGACGCGAGGCGCGTTGACCGGGTGGACGGGATACGCCAGCCGGATATCGGTCACGCCGGCCGCGGCGAACACCTCCGCTTCGCCCGGCTTCGCGCAGCAGATTCCCTTCGCGCCGCGCTGAACCTGCAGCTGCGCGATCTGCGGAATCTTGTGCGTCTTGGCGTGGGGCCGCAGGGCCAGACCGCGGGCCGTCGCAGCCTGCTGCATCCGCCCGATGTTGGAGAGGATCCGCCCGCGATCAACGAGGACCCGGGGCGTCGCCAGCGAGGTCAATTTCATGCTCACGGACCGAGTGTAGCCGACCCAACCCTGCAATTCCCCGCTCAATCCTGTAACAGGCGGCCCCCAATGTGCGCTCCGCACAACACGAATGTCCGCAGGTCAAACCGTGCAGCCGCGTGCAATTGAAGGCGTTGGCACGCCATGAGCGCGCACGGACGCGCATTTGCTCCACCTGGGGGTGCACATCTCGCGGAGGATGTTATGCGGAGCCACCGTCTTCGGGCGCTCTTGATCGTCGCGTTGGTCCTGCCGCCCGTGGCCCTTGCCAGCGCCGAGCAGAAGGCGCAGCTGGTCGTCACGAAAGCCTATGCGGACCAGGCAGCAGCGACCCTGATGATCGAGGGATACAACTTCGGGGACGCCACGCCGTCCGTGCAGTTGAACGGTCATGTGTTGCAGGTGCTTGGCTTCACGAATGAATCCATCGCCGCCGTCCTGCCCTCACTGCCTCCGGGCAGCTATCTCCTGACCGTCAGGGGCGGACGATCCACGACCGAAGCGGACAAGTTTGTCGTGACGCTCGGCGCCGTCGGCCCGCAGGGGCCGCAGGGAGAACCGGGTCCTGTCGGGCCACAAGGCCCGCAGGGGGAGGTCGGACCTGCCGGGCCTGCCGGGCCTGCCGGACCGCAGGGCGAAACCGGTGCGCAGGGACCCATGGGCCCAATCGGGCCGATGGGACCAGCCGGGCCGACGGGACCGGCGGGTCCCACGGGCCCTCAAGGGCCGTCGGGAATTCTCTCGAGCGCGCAGGTCTCCTGGCCCGGCACGCAACCATCGGGCTCACTGGATTTCATCAGCGCGCCCGTGGACGTGTCGATCTCGGGCACAACTCAGAGGGTCTACGTCAACGCCCAGGCCGTCGTGAACGCGAATAGCGCGGCAACCTTGAACCTGCAGTTGTGCGCGAAGCTCAAGATCGGGTTCTTCCCGCAGGGGACGGCTATCAGGCTGCGCAACATCTCCGTTTCTGCCAACTCGCCCACGGCTGTCGGCCTGTCCGGTATCGTCTCCGGGCTCGATCCGGGCGGGTACTGGATCGGAATGTGCGGTACGACGCCGTCGCCCGGCTCGTGGAACGCCACGGGCGACAGCTACACCAACGTGCTCGTCCTGCAATAACTCCTCCGCTCGCATGCGTCCCGATCCGGATAGGATCGGGACACATGCACGTGGTTTCTGCCACCGGCCCGATCCTCGATCACATCCTCGACAGCTCGCACGCTCTCTGGGGCGAAGGCCTTTCGCGCAAGGCGTACGCGCAGTTCAACGTCTCGCAGCTGGCGACGCGCTGGGGGCGTTCGCACCTCGATCGCGTTGCGCTGGTGGAGAAGGGGCGCGTGCTCTCGAGCGCGAAGCGCTACACGCTGGAACTCTCGATCGATGGGCGGGCAGCAAGAGCGCTTGGCATCGGGGCGGTGTTCACGCCGCCCGATCTTCGCGGGCACGGCTTCGCGCGCCAGCTGCTCGATCGCCTGATTGATGACGCGGCGCGGCAGGGAGACGACGTCGCGCTGTTGTTCTCCGAAATTGGCGCGGCGTACTACGCGCGAGCCGGATTCTCCGTCGTGCCGCGCGACACCCTGAGGCTGGCTGTCGCTCGGAAGCCGGGCGCGCCGGGCGTGGTCATGCGGACCGGCGAGACGCGCGACCTGCCGCTAATGGCGGCGATGGATGCCGAGCTTGCCGCGCGGTACCGCCTGCACCTCCGCCGCTCGCCCGAGTGGATCGAGTACGGCGTGGCCAAGAAGCGCCTGTTTTCCGGGCTCGGCCCCGCGGGGGCGCGTGACACGCTCTTTTTCGTCGTCGAAGAAGGGGGGCGTGCGGTCGCGTACGTGATTGTCGTGGCCACGTCACACGGGTGGACGCTCGAGGAGTGCGGCGACCGCGACCCGTCAGGCGCGCGCGCGGGCGCGCTCTTGCAGGCGCTGATCGCGCGCGAACCGGCGGCCGCGCCGCCGCTGATGATGGGGTGGCTGCCCGAAGGATGGCTGCCGCCGCAGCTCACGATCGTGTCGCGCGCTGCGGCGGAGCAGGTGATGATGATCCGGCCGCTCCCGGCGGTGGGCCGCATCGACCCGCCGCTCGCGCCAGTAGACGTGCACTACTGGCACGGCGACGCGTTCTAATCCTATTCTTCGCTCATAAACGGATACCGATAGTCCCGCGGCGGCGAGAACGTCTCCTTGACCGTGCGCGCGCTGACCCAGCGAACCAGATTCAGCTTCGATCCCGCCTTGTCGTTCGTGCCCGACGCGCGCGCGCCACCAAACGGCTGCTGGCCGACGACGGCGCCCGTGGGCTTGTCGTTGATATAGAAGTTGCCGGCCGCGTTGCGCAGGGCGCTCATCGCCTGCAGCACCGCGCGACGGTCCTTGGCGAACACCGCGCCGGTCAGCGCGTAGGGAGACGTGCGATCGACGACCTGCAGCGTCTCTTCCCACTTCTCATCGGCATAGACATAGGCCGTGAGCACGGGCCCGAAAATCTCCTCGCAGAGGCAACGGTAGCCGGGATCCTCGGTCTGGATGAGCGTCGGCTCGATGAAGTACCCCGTCCGGTCGTCCGCCCTGCCCCCCTGCAGGATCTTCGCGTTCTTCCTCGCGTCCTCCAGGTATCCACTGATGCTCGCGAACGCCTTCTTGTCGATCACCGCCCCGACGAAGTTACGGAAGTCGGCGATGTCGCCCATCTTCATGTCCTGCATCATCGCGATCGTGCGGTCGCGCACCTCGTCCCAGAGCGATTTCGGGACGTACACGCGGCTCGCGGCGGAGCACTTCTGCCCCTGGTACTCGAACGCGCCGCGCGCCATCGCGACCGCCACCTCCACTGGATCCGCCGACGGGTGTGCGACGATGAAGTCCTTGCCGCCGGTCTCGCCGACGATGCGCGGATACGAGCGGTAGCGCCCGACGTTCTCGCCGATCCTCTTCCACATGCTGTTGAACACTTCCGTGCTGCCGGTGAAATGCACGCCGGCAAGCGAGGGAGAGTCGAGCAGCGCGCTGGTAATCTGCGAGGCCTGGCCCGGGACGAAGTTGATGACGCCCGGAGGCATCCCGGCCGCTTCGAGCAGCCGCATGATGTAGTAGGCGCTCAACATCGCGCTCGACGCCGGCTTCCAGACCACGGTGTTGCCCATCAGGGCAGGCGCCGTCGGAAGGTTGCCGCCGATCGACGTGAAGTTGAACGGCGTAATCGCGTAGACGAACCCCTCGAGCGGGCGGTACTCGAGCTGATTCCACATGGCGTGGCTGCTCACCGGCTGCTCGGTGTACAGCTCCTGCGCGTAGTACGGATTGAAGCGCCAGAAGTCCACCATTTCCGATGCCGCGTCGATCTCGGCCTGGAATGCCGTCTTGGACTGGCCGAGCATCGTCGCCGCGTTGAGCGTGGGACGCCAGGTCGTGGCGAGCAGTTCGGCGGCGCGCAGCAGAACGGCCGCCCGCTCCTCCCACGGCCAGCTTGACCACTCGCGATGCGCTTCTGCCGCCGCGGCGACGGCCTGCTCGACGTGTTCCGGGCCGGCGAGGTGGTACTCGGCAAGCACGTGGCGATGGTCGTGCGGCATCACCGACTGGCTCGTGCGGCCGGTGCGGATCTCGCGGCCGCCGATGATGATCGGGATGTCGATCTTCTCTGCCGACATCTGCTTGAGTCGTGCCTTCAGCTCGGCTCGCTCCGGCGTGCCGGGGGCATACGATCTATTCGGGTCGTTGACTGGCGGCGGCACCCGGCGTGTGCCGGCGAACGCCGCCTGCAGCGGAGACGTCGCGCGCGGGGCGGCGGCCGCCGCCGGCGTCTTCTCAGGAATCGTGGAAGCTGGTGTGGACATGTGTGCGCCTCTCGATGATCCCGCTATCTTATCGCGGCGCCGGTCAGGATCTCTGTGGCACGTGCGAGGGAAGCCGTGATCTGTACCAGCGCGGCGGCCACGCGTGACGCGTCGCGCGCGGCCTGGGGCAGCTCGGCCGCTTCGGTCAGCGCCGGCAGGACCTCCGCGGCATAGGTGAACCTGGGCGCGTAGAGTTGATGCCGGTACCAGGGGCGCCCGGGAAGGCCGGCGGGATCGATGAACGCCCGTTCGAACGCCATGAGCCGGCGGTTCAGCCGGGCCTGCGCCTCCGCGTCGCCCGCCACCCGCGCCCGCGTCACCTCGGCCATCGTCGCGCGCGCGGCGGCCTGCAGGCGCGTGACGGCCGCCTTTAGCTCCGGCGTGACGGCCGCGTTTCGCTCCGCCTCCTTGACGAACTCCGCGATCCGATCGGCGTAGCTCGCGACGTCGAGCGGCAGCACGTCAGCATTCGCCAGCTTCAACGCGGCGAGCCCCCAGATCTTCACGAGCGCCGCATGGTGGAGGAAACCAGGATCACCGATGCGCGACACCCAATTGTGGTTGTCATACGCGGAGTGATACACGCCGTACGGTCCGTCGAACGAGAGGTCGGCGATAGGGATGCCGAGGTGATTCAGGAAGACGGTGTAGTCCGACCCGCTGCCCAGCCGGTTGTTGATCAAGTTCGAGCCGTCTGCCGTCGGAAGCACGCCGCGCTCGCGCGCCGCCTGCTCGCGCCAGGCGGCGGCCACCGGGATCTTGCGCCGCGGGTCGATGACCTGCTGCGCGGCCTCGGTGATGACCCGGTTCAACGAGGGCACCGCCGAGGCGGCGAAATTCGGGCCTGACGCCGCGCTGTCGACGTTCAGGTAGGCGACCGCATGTCGTGCCAGCGTCGCGGCGTGCTGCTCGCCCCACTCGGTAGACGAGGTCAGCGTGAACTCTTCGGCATCCCAGCTGGCGAAGAGGATCGTGCGCCGCGGCCGCTGCCCGCTGCGCGCGAGCGCACCCAGCGTCCGCGCCAGTTCCATCAGCGCGGCGGATCCGCTCGACGGGTCAACACCTCCGAAGATCCACG
Source organism: Acidobacteriota bacterium (assembly GCA_016184105.1). Taxonomy (NCBI): domain Bacteria; kingdom Pseudomonadati; phylum Acidobacteriota; species Acidobacteriota bacterium. Next base: position 37,986 of record JACPDI010000018.1, on the reverse strand, counting down.
CGTCGCGATGATTGCCGACGATCACCAGCGAGTCTGGATCGAGGCCTCCCTTGATCGCACCGGTCACCGTCCATATCGGCCGCACCGCCTCGTCCATCCTGACGCGAAGCCGCACGGTCGCCGGCCCGCTGCCGGCGCGGTACGTGAAGCCGAGGCCCCCTTGCCACGCGGCTGGCACCTGCGGCCCGTCGAGGACGCGGAGAATCTCGCGTGCGTCTCGCGCGGAAAGCGGCGCGCTGATGATCTTGGGCAGCGACACCGCTTCCGTTCGCTGGATCCGCTTGGCACCCGGGACCGACGCCCACCCGGGCGTGAGCGGATCGCCCGGTACCAGGAAGTCGTACACCGTGCCACCGCGCTGGATGTGCGACTCGGGGCCCCACGGCCCTTTCGGATACACGGCGCCTCTGCCCGCGCCATCATCGGCGGGATCGGAGTAGATGAGGATGCCTGCGAGGCCGCGTTCCTGCGCCGTCAGCGCCTTGAAGCCGCGATAGCTGTAGGGAACGGAGTAGCGGACGATGGCGATCTTGCCGCGAACGTCGATCCCCTGCGCCGCGAGCCAGTCGTAATCCGCAGGATTGCCGCTGCCGGCGTACACGACAGGCGCGGTGACGTCGCCTGACGCGGAGTACGCATGGTGGGGGATGCCGAGATCGTTCCTGGCTGTGTACTCGTCGCCCGCGATGGGCTCCTCCCGCATCGTTGCCCGCCAGGCGCGTGGCGCCGTCATTTCGACGCTCACCTCCAGCGGGTACGGCAGGAGCACCTCGTGCTCCGTGATGCGGACCTCGTCCAACCCGAATTCCTTGAAGCGATCGCGCGTCCATTCGGCGAGCAGCCGATCGCGTAGCGAGCCGGCGACGTGAGGCTCTGCGGAGAGGAACTGGTGGAACTCGCGGATGCGTTCGGGCGAGACCGACTGCTGGAACGCCCGCCCGGCGTCCTGCGGCCCCGTAAGTGTGACAGTCACACTTAAAAGTGTGACTGTCACACTTATCGCCACGGCTGAGCTTCGGAAGTGTGACTGTCCCACTTATTTCAGGTCTATGAGGATTTCGCGCGCGGCGTTCTGGCCGGAGCCGCCGGTCAAGCCCAGGCCGGGATGCGTGCCGGCGCCGCACAGGTACAGGCCCCTCACGGGCGTGCGGTAGCGCGCCCAGCCCATGACGGGGCGCATGAAGAATAGTTGATCAAGTCCAGGCTCCCCGTGGTGGATGTGCCCGCCCGTCAGGGCCCAGCGCTCCTCGAGATCGCTCGGCGTGAACAGCTGCCGCGCGACGACGGTGGACGAGAGACCCGGCGCATATTCGTCCAGCGTACGCAGCACGGCGGCGCCGAACGGCTCCGCCGAAACCGTCCAGTCTCCCTCGCGCAGCGCGTACGGCGCGAAGTGCGCCACCACCGAGACGACGTGCATGCCATGGCTGGCGAGCGCCGGGTCCCCGGCGGTCGGCACGCGGACGTCCAGCCACGGCCGCTCCGACCATCGCCCGTACTTCGACGCATCGAACGCGCGCTCGATGTAATCGATTCCCGGACCGATGTGCAGCCGCGCCGCCAGCAGCGACGCCTCGCCGCCGAGCGCGGTGAACACGGGCGGAGCATTCAGCACGAGGTTCATCTTCGCGGTCGTGCCGCGCGAGCGGTAATTGCCAATGCGCGCGACGAACCCGGGATCGAGCACGGTGGGATCGACCAGCCGCAGGAACGTCTGCTTCGGATCGGCGTTGGAGATGATGGCGCTCGCGGAGATGACCTCGCCGGACTCGAGGCGCACGGCCGCGACGCCGTTGCGGTCCGCCTCGATGCGCGCCACAGGGGCGCCCACCCGGATTTCCGCGCCCGCCTCGGCCGCGGCCTTCGCCATCGCCTGCGTCACCGCGCCGGGTCCGCCCTCCGCGGTCACGCTCGACCCGGCCGGCAGCGGATCGGAGGCGGCGTGCAGGAGCAGCAGCGCGCCGGTTGCCGCGGACCACGGGCCGAGGTTCGTTCCCTGGAGCGCCCGTGCGGCGATCGCGGCCTGCACGAGATCGTGCTCGAAGAACTCGGCTACGAGGTCCGCCACCGCCATCGGCATCCAGCGCAAGAGCCGGAAGGCGTCCTGCTTTGGCAGCGCCCTGAATCGGCGCCCCGCCGAGACGAGCTTCCACAAATCGCGCGTGCCGGGTTCGTCCACATCGGGAGGCGCCATCTCGAGCAACCCGCGCAGCACACCTCCAATCCGGTCGAGCGTCGCCGCAAATGCCGGATACCGTTCCCCATCGCGCGCCGACAGCGGTTCGATCGATGTCCGTGTTCTGGCGGGATCCCGATAGAACGACACGCGCCGCCCGTCGGGCGCGAGCGCCACCGTCGCGGGATCCGGGTCGATGAAGCGCACGCCGCGCTCGGCCAGCTTCATATCCCGCACGATCGATCGCCGCAGCGGGCCGAGCGTGTGCGCCAATCCTGGTCCCGGCACCCCGCCGGCGATTTCCTCCGTGGTGGCCGCGCCTCCGACGACGGCCCTCCGCTCAAGCACCAGGGGACGCAGACCCGCTTTCGCCAGATAGAAGGCGGTGACCAGCCCGTTGTGCCCGGCGCCGATGATGACGATGCGTTTGGTCATCACCTCCTACCCAGCATCGCCATCGCCGCGTTGCGTCCCGGCGCGCCCATGATGCCTCCGCCGGGGTGGGCACCGGAGCCGCAAATGTACAAGTTCCTGATGGGCGTCGTGTAGTGCGCCCAGCCGGGGGCCGGGCGCAGGAAGAACAGCTGTTCGAGCGAGAGCTCCCCCTGGAAGATGTTGCCTTCGGTCAGGCCGAACTCGCGTTCCATGTCGAGCGGCGTGAGCACCTGGCGGTGCAGGATGATGTCCTTGAAATTCGGCGCGTGCTCGGCGATCGCGTTGACCACCGCGTCGCCGAACTCCTCGCGCTTCTCGTCCCAAGTGCCTTCCTTCAGGTGGTACGGCGCGTACTGCACGAAGCAGGACATCACGTGCTTTCCTGGGGGCGCCACGGAGGGATCCGTCAGGCTCGGAATGACGATGTCCACGTACGGCTTGCGCGAATAGCGCCCGTACTTCGCGTCGTCGTACGCGCGTTCCATGTAGTCGACGCTTGGCGAGATCGACACAGCTCCGCGCAGGTGCGGTCCTTCGCCGGGCATCGCGGTGAAGCTCGGAAGCGCGTCGAGCGCGAGGTTCACCTTGCCCGATGATCCGCGGTACTTGTAACGCCGCACGTCATCGGCGAATTCGGCCGGCAGCTCGCGCTCGCCGACCAGCCCGAAGAAGGTGCGCCTCGGATCCACGCTGGACGCGACCATGCCCGCGTGAAGCTCGTCTCCGTTCTCGAGCGCGACGCCGGTGGCGCGACGGTTGCGGACGATGATCGTCGACACGGGGGCCTCGGTGCGGATTTCGGCGCCGGCCTCACGCGCCGCGGCGGCAATCGCCAGCGACACGGCGCCGGTTCCGCCGCGCGACAGCCCCCACGCACGGAAGGCGCCGTCGATCTCCCCCATGTAGTGGTGCAGCAGCACGTACGCCGTGCCCGGCGAGCGCACGCCGAGAAACGTCCCGATGATGCCCGACGCCGACATCGTGGCCTTCAGCACGTCGGTCTCGAACCACTGGTCGAGGAAATCGACGGCGCTCATCGTCATCAGCTGGACCTGGTTGTACCGGTCCTCGTACGACAGCCCGCGAAAGCGGTTCAGCAGTCCGGCCAGCGCGCGGGCGCCTCGAAAGCCGGGAGATGTCGGATCGGGCGGCGTCATGCCGAGGACCGGCTTGACGAACCGCCCCTGCTCGATCATCGCCTTGCCGTATTCCTCGTAGGCTTCGGCATCGAGACGCGAGTGGCGGGCGATCTCGCGGCGCGTCCGCGCGTGATCGTTCATGCGCCACAGGTAGTCGCCGTTCGGCATGGGGGTGAACGTCCCGTCCAGCGGCAACAGCTCGAAGCCGTGGCGCGGCAGATCCAGCTCCCTGATGATCTCAGGCCGCAGCAACGAGACGACGTACGAGCAGACGGAGAATTTGAAGCCGGGGAAGACTTCTTCCGTGACGGCCGCACCGCCGAGCACGTGACGCCGTTCGAGCACGACGACCTTCCGTCCGGCACGCGCGAGGTACGCCGCCGTGATGAGACCGTTGTGGCCGCCGCCGATGACGATCGCGTCGTACTTCATAGGTTCTGCCGAATGGTTCTGCCCGGGTGGTTCTGCCGAATGGTTCTGCCGAGCGGGTTCGAAGCCGGCGGATCAGAGTCCGGCCGCGAGCGTGGCGGTGCCGAGGAGGCGGGCGTGGACGAGCAGATGGGGCACGGAGCGCATGGCGGCGGGGGCCATTCTATCCGAACGCGGCCGGCGCGGCTATAATTCCGCCCCATGCCCGTCGGCACCGCCTTCCACGAACGCACGCTGCCGCTCTGCGAGAGCCTCAACTATCGGGAGTGGTCCGGGTATTACGCGGTCAGCGCGTACGAATCGCACCACGAGCACGAATACAACGCAATCCGCAACGCGGCGGCGCTGATCGATATCACGCCGCTCTACAAGTACATCGTCACCGGCCGCGACGCCACGCGCCTGGTGGACCGCGTGATCACGCGCGACGCGCGCAAGATGGCCGTCGGCCAGGTGTACTACACGCCGTGGTGCGACGAGCGCGGCAAGGTCATCGACGACGGGACGGTGTCGAGGCTGGAGGAGCAGCGCTATCGCTGGACGGCAGCGGACCCGAGCCTCCGCTGGTTTTCCCGGAACGCCGTCGGCCTCGACGTGCAGATCGAAGACATCTCCGAGGAAGTCGCCGCGCTCGCGCTCCAGGGCCCGACGTCGGCGGGCGTGCTGCGCGCGGTGGCCGAGGCCGACATCGAGTCCCTCAAGTACTTCCGCGTGACCAGGGGGCGCATTGCCGGCGTGCCGGTGGACATCTCGCGGACCGGCTACACGGGAGACCTCGGCTACGAGATCTGGGTCGCGTGGGCCGACGCGCTGAAGGTGTGGGACGCCCTCATGCGCGCGGGGCGCGCCTTCGAGATCCGCCCGGCGGGCATGCTGGCGCTCGATGTCGCCCGCATCGAAGCGGGGCTGCTGCTGATCGAGGTGGACTTCTTCAGCTGCCGAAAGGCGATGATCCCCGCCCAGATGTACACGCCTTTCGAGATGGGTTTCGAGCGGCTCGTGGCGCTCGACAAGGCGCCGTTCGTCGGACAGGCGGCGATTGCCGCCGAACAGGCGAGCGGCACGGCGCGCCGGATCGTCGGGCTGGAACTGAACTGGTCCGAGGTCGAGGCGATCCACGAGAAGGTGGGCCTCCCGCCCGCCGTTTCGTCGATCGCCTCGCGTGTCGCGGTGCCGGTGATGGCCGGCGGCCGTCAGGTCGGCAAGGCGACGTCGACGACCTGGTCGCCCGTGCTGAAGAAGATGATCGCGCTGGCGACGATCGACGCGGCGCACGCGCGCGAAGGAGCGCGCGCCGAGGTCGAGGTGACCGTGGAAGCGGTGCGACACCTCGTCGGCGCGCGCATTGTGAAGACGCCGTTCTACAACCCGCCGCGGAAGACCCGCACGCCGCCGGGCCACTAGGGTTCTATTTCAACAGAAACCCCGTCCCGCCCCGCGTGCGGTCGAGAATGAAGCGCGAGTTGTCCACCGCGGCGCGCGCGCGGCCCATCGTCCCGTGCAGCCGGGTGCCTGCCGCAGGATTTCCCAGCTTCGCGAGATCGATGCGGATCTGGATCACGCCAGCTTCTCCCGTCGTCATCGTTCCGCTGTCGGCGGCCCCTTTCCGGCTGTCGCTGATTGCCCCGCTGTTCAGGCGCCCGGCCGTGCCGTACAGGAATGCGGGGTTGCCCCCGTCCACGTCGAGATCCGTCGTGGCAACAAGATGTCGTGGGCCGGAGCAGGCACGGAGGTGGATGGAGGCGTCTCAGCGTCACCGGCGAAGTCGATCACCTCCGGCCCGGGCTGCGCGGTCTTGCCGCTCTTCGGGATCCTGATCTTCCTGGGCCGGGCGTCGCCATACAAGGACGGGCCGCCGATCTGACGCGTGATGTAGGTGTGCCCGTCGAAGTCGTTGTGGTCGTCCGTGAATGCGATGGCGACCCACCCGTCCGGCGTCTGCGCGAACCAGAGATACCAGTCCGCCTGGCTGTCGGTGGCGGTCGCGGCTGTCGACCCGTACCAGGCAAACGCGAGGCGCCCCGGGTCGCCGACGGCCATTGCCGGCATCACTGCGGTTCCTCCCGCGCGGCTGACGCGAACCGGCGCGCTCCATGTGTCCCCGTCGTCCGTGGAGCAGCGGTAATAGACCGCCTTCGTGTCGCTCCACGCGACGTACAGATTGCCGGCGCGATCCACCTTGATCAGAGGAAACAGGTTGCCGTGAGAGAAGCCCGTGCTGATCGTCTTGCTCGTAAAGGTCTGCACCACGCCGCCCAGCCCGCGCCGCCCTTTCACGAAGATCAGGTTGCTGCCCGATGAAATCACGCCGTACACCGTCCCCGTGGTGTGATTCATCACCGGCTGCCCACCGGTCCCGTTGTTCGGGTGTGCGAGCGCGACAAACGGATACGTCTTTCCACCGTCGATCGACTGATACAGGTAGAAGCCCGGACCGGTGATCGGCTCGCGCACCCAGATCGCCGCGTAGTCTTCGCCCGACGCGATGTTCCACTGCCGATCTTCGGTCGTGGCCAGCGTGGCGGATGGATTCAGCAGCCAGGTCTTGCCCGTGTCCTCCGAGACGGCCGAACTCACGGTGGCCGCCGCGAGGCTGCTCATGTAGACGCGCGGGATGGCGCCGGGCGCGGGCTGGGTGAGCGCGATGTCGCTGTCGCCGCCGCCGTCGGATGCCGTCGGCTCACGGAACTCTCCGGTCTGCGGATCCTGGACGCGGAACGTGTCGGGACGGCCAAGCCACTTGAAGCCCTGGCCCGCGGGATCCGTGATGATCCACATGTCGGAGCCCGCCGGCACGCCGCGAATCGCGCTGACGTACCATCGGCCGTCCTGATCGATCGCGGTACTGGGCTCGCCGTCACGCCCCGACGCGGGCGCGCGCAACGTCACGGCCGGGCTGAATCGGATCGCGCTCTCATCGTCCGCCGGCTGTGGAACGGTCCCCGCGGTCGACTGCAGCGCCGCCGCAGCCGTGAAGCCTTCGTCGACGATGGAGAAGAGATACACCACCAGCGTGTAGGCCCCGGGTGCAGGGTTCTCCACGGTGAGCAGTTCCGGCTGGTCTCCCGTCGCCGCGTGCGTGACCTCGCGCCCGTCGGCGTCGTACAGATAGACGTCGAAGTCGTTGTACACGGCGTCCTGTCCCGCGACGATCTGGTGATCGGGCCAGGTCACCGTGACCGACAGCGTGCCTTGATGACGCGTCCAGTAGTCGGCGGGCAGGTCGATGCTGAAGGGGATCGTGGCGCACGTGACGCCCTCGACGCAGCTGGCGAGGACACCGCCAACCTGCGGCGTGGGGTTGGCCGCCGCGGCGTACGGCCCGCGCGTCCAGGTCGCGCTCGCGCGGCCACCTCCTTCCGGCGTGGCCAGGCGCCCGTCAGTGCCGGACTGTGCGGGCGTCGTGGTGACCAGGGCCGCGAGGCAGGCCAGTGCCAGCCCGCACGTGCGCATCGAGCTTCTCATCGCAGGATCCTCCAGGCTCACGAATGATGAAGACGGTTGCGTCGATCAGGTCGAACGTGCGTTGCGAGAGGTACGGCCGGTAGAGCGTCACGCGCTCCCCCTCGCCCACCAGCTGCACGCGGCCGGAGAGTCGCGCGGCGCGCCGACGTCCTCGCGCGACACGGCCACGGCCTGCTTGCGCTTGAACCGGTAGTAGTTCAGCACGATGCCGAACGCCTTGTCCGTGCGATAGACCGACGGCCCGGAGCCGTCCGGCTGGCGAAGCGCGGCCGTTTCCGCCGCATCGCACGTCGCGGGCGTGAAGACTTCAGGACGAGCAGGGGAGGCGCCGTCCGCCGGCGGGGTGGCCGCGAGAAGGAGGATGCCGAGGACGGCCGGCAGTGGGGCCTGGTGCCGCATGCGCGACGGCCCCGCCCTTCAATGTCCGTGCCCGCCCGGCGCAGCCGCGGCCTCGCGATAGAACTGGCAATACTACTGAGAACAGTAGTATTACTACTAAGCGGTTGTCAGGCCGCCGTCCGGGGCGGCGGGTGTCGGCGAACAGTACGCGCCCGTCGATTTTTCATGACACAGCCCTCCCCCCATCCTCCTCCGTTCTCCAGCCGGTCCAGCCACGAGCGCATCCTGCGCGCGGCGACGCACCTGTTCGCGACGCACGGGTTCTCGCATACCTCCACCGCGCAGGTCGCCCGCGAGGCCGGGACGTCGGAGTCACAGCTCATCAAGCACTTCGGGAGCAAGGAGGGGCTGCTCGACGCGATTTTCGAAGAGACCTGGCGGCGCCTCAACGTCGAGATCGGGACGCTCGTCCTCGCGGCCGAATCCCCGGTGCAGGCCGTCCGCACCCTCATGCGGTTCGTGCTGGCGCGGTTCGACGAGCAGCCCGACTTGAAGCGGCTGATGCTTTTCGAGGGCAGGCGCGTGCGCGCGCACGGGTTGGGCGTCAGCGCCGGATTCCGCCAGTTCGTCGATCGGCTGGATTCGCTCCTCCGACAGGCTCGCCGGCGTGGCGAGCTGCGCCAGGCGCTGCCCGTGGCGGTCGTCCGGTCCTCCCTCATCGGCGCGTTCGAGGGCCTCGCACGCGATCGCGTGCTCGCCAAGGACAGCGGATATCCCGCGTCCTACTCCGGCAAGGACCTCCAGCGCGCAATGGACGCGATGATCGACACGTTCATTTCATCGCCCAACGCCTCAACGATCCACCGGTCGAACGCGTAGAGCAGGTCCTCCCGGTTCGAGTACGGTCCCGGGCGCAGGTCCATGCGCGCGCCCACCCGCAGCTCCTGCATCCGCCAGGGGGCGAACTTCGCCGGGAGCGTGGCGAGCTGCGAGGCGAGCGGCGGCGGCTCCGCGCTGAAGTTCAGAAACACGTGGCCGTCCCACGTGTCGCACGCGACCTGGCCGAGGGAGTGGTCCTCTTTTCTGAAGCCGGGCGCGTCGCTCATGTGCGGCGCGTTGGCGAGCGTGCCGTCAAGCCGGTAGGTCCACAGGTGGTACGGGCACTGGATCCGTCCTGTGAAGCGGCCGTGCGGCTCCTCGCAGTACTTCGTGCCGCGATGGCGGCAGGTGTTGTAGAAGGCGCGCACCCGGCCGTCGTCGCGGCGGGCGATCACGATGCTTTCGCCCATCGCGTCGCGCACGAAGAAGTCGCCGGGTTCGGGGATCTCGGCGGCGCGCCCCGCGCAGATCCACATCTGGAAAAAGAAGCGTCGCATCTCCCGCGCGAGCACGGCCTGGTCGGTGTAATACCCGGCGGGCAGCGTGCGGGCGTGGCGCGGCAGCACGTCGCGCGGCTTCACCTGGATGGAGGCATCCGAGCTCATGAGGGTTTCATCCTGCGACTGCGCATGATACAACCCTCGCTGCCGTGTCGCATCAGCGAGAACCTCAGGCTTCCGACCACGCGGAACTCCGCCGGGAGCTCGGCCGCTGGGATCTGACGGCGATCGGCGTCAACCAGGTGATTGGCGGCGCCGTGTTCCTGATGCCCGCGGCGGTCGCGGCGGCCGTGGGCGCCTGGAGCCCATGGCTCCTGGCCGCGGGTGGGCGGGCTGTCCATGCTCATCGCGCTCTCGTTCGCGGAGGTCGGGAGCCGATTCACGGGCACCGGCGGTCCGTACCTGTATGCGCGCGCGGCGTTTGGCCGGTTCGTGTCGTTCGAAGTGGGCTGGATGCTGTGGATCACGCGCGCGGCGAGCTGGGCCTCGGTCATCAACGGTCTGATGGACTCGCTGTCCTTTTACTGGCCGGCGCTCGCGGCCGGGGCGGGACGTCCCGCGCTGATGACCGCGACGGTCACGCTCATCACGTGGGTCAACCTGCGCGGCATCAAGCTCAGCTCGCGGGTCATCAACGCGCTGACCGTCGGCAAGATCGTCCCGCTCGTGCTGTTTGCCGCGATCGGGCTCTTTTTCATCGATGCGTCGCGGTTGATCCCGTCGGGCCCGCCGGCCTTTGCCAGTGTCACGTCTGCGACGGTGCTGCTGATTTTTGCCTTCGGCGGCTACGAGGTGGTGCCGGTCACCGGCGGCGAGACGCGCGATCCGCGGCGCGCGATCCCGTTCGCGATGATGATGACGATCGTCTTCGTGACGCTGCTCATGACGGCCGCGCAGGTGGTCGCGCTCGCGACGCTGCCCGATCTCGCGCGATCGAAGACCGCGCTCGCGGATTCCGCGGTCACGTTCCTCGGCGCCGGCGGCGCGCTGCTCATCACCACCGCCGCGGTGTTCGCGATGACGGGCAACAACTTCGGCCAGTCGCTTTCAGGATCGAGGAACCTGTTCGCGCTCGGCGAGCACGGCGACATCCCCGGGGTGTTCGCCTGGGTGCACCCCCGCTATCGCACGCCGGCGACCGCCATTCTCGTCACCGGTGCGGTGGCGCTCGCCCTCGCTCTGAGCGGGACGTTCACCACGCTGGCGATCGGCAGCGCGATCACGCGGTTGTTCGTCTATGCGGTCAGCTGTGCCGCCACGCTCGCCTTGCGGCGGCCGCGCTTTGCGGGGGTGGTGAATCGGCCGGCGTTCGTCGCGCCGGGAGGGCCGCTCATCCCGGCGGCAGGCGCGTTGCTGTCAGTTGGTATCGTCGCGTTCGCGACGCCCAGGCAGATATCGGTCGGCGTCGCCGCGCTCGCGGCGGGCGCCGCGCTCTATGTCGTCACGCGGCTCGCGGGCGCGAGCGCCAGGCGGGTGGACGAAGGGTATCTCGAGGAGGGATGACAGGAGACGGTTCTTTCAATGTCCATGAGTCTTCATTCAGCGTTCGCTGCAGACCTGAGGCTGGCCGCGCTGGCCGTTGCCCTGACCGCCGCGCCAGCTCCCGCACGCGCCCAGGACCGGCCCGCGACCGCTCCTCCCCCGCCGCAGGAGCTGGCCGCGGTATGGGATCGCGAGCACGTATCCTCGCCGCTCACGCCCCTTGTCGATCACCGCGAGGTGGTCAGCCGTCTCGCGGCCCTTCGCCGGGACGCGCCGGGCCTTTTCACGGTCCGCGAGGCCGGAAGATCCGTCGAGGGACGGTCCATCAACCTGGTGACGGCGGGTGACGGCGCGTTCCGCGTGCTGCTCTGGTCGCAGATGCACGGCGACGAGCCGACCGCGACCGCCGCGCTCTTCGACGTCCTTGAGTACCTCCGCCGCCACCGCACCGAACCGGTCGCCGCGCGGATTCTCGACACCCTCACCCTCCACGTGATCCCGATGCTCAACCCCGACGGCGCCGAGCGCTTCCAGCGCCGCAACGCGCAGGGCATCGACATCAACCGCGACGCGCTCCTGCTCCAGACGCCCGAAGGGCGGGCGCTGAAGAACGTGCGCGACGAGTACGAGCCGAGCATCGGATTCAACCTGCACAACCAGAACTGGCGCACGTCGGTGGGTCGCGCGCCCGTGAAGCCGGCGTCGATCTCCCTGCTCTCGGTCGCGTTCGATGCCGCGCGAACGCAGAACGAAGGGCGCCTGCTCACCAAGAAGACCTGCGCGATCATCCGCGACGCGATCGAGCCTCTCGCGCCCGGGCAGATCGGCCGTTACGACGATGAGTTCGAGGTCAGGGCGTTCGGAGACAACATCACGCTCTGGGGAACGCCGGTGGTGCTGATCGAGACCGGCCCCTTTTCCGCGCGGGAGCCCGATCCGGCGCTCGTGCGCATGAACTTCGTCGCGATCCTGACCGCGCTCGATGCCCTGGCAACCGGGCGTGTGCACCTGGCCGACCCGCAGCGATACGAGTCGCTGCCCGAGAACGACTCGCGACTCTTTCACACCCTCATTCGCCGCGCGTCGATCGTGACCGGCAGCGGCGTGGCGCCCTTCACCGGTGACATCGGCATCACCGCCACACGTCGTGTTCGAATGGTCGATGGGCGCCGTCGCGTGGCGCTCGTCATGGGCATCGAGGACCTCGGCGACCTGCGAGTGTTCGCCGGCCTGGAGGAGATCGATGCGAGCGGGAAGGTCGTGGCGCCGATCTTTGCGCCGAACCTGGCCGAGGGCCAGGAAGTACGCCTGCCCGATGAGCTGCACGTGGCGCGACCGCTGGGTGTCGGGCAGCCGGCGGCCCTGCTGCTGCTCGAACCCACCGGACGTATCCCCGGCAAATACCGGATTTTGCGGATCGTCCGCGGCGATTAGGGCATAATGGCGCCTCTCAAGCCGCATCGCAGTCATGAATTGCCCCTATTGCGGGAGCGCCTCCGCTGGTCCATCGGATCGGTGTCGGACGTGCGGCCGGGCGATCCCAGGCGCCGCCGTCGCCACCACCACGTTGGCCACACCGTTGCCCGGTGTCTCCGGCGGCGATGGACCCGCGGCTGCGAATCCCCACGGTCCGTTGGCGCCCGGGCAGGAGTTCGGCGCGCGCTACCGCATCCTGAAGTTGTTGGGCGCCGGCGGCATGGGCGTCGTCTACCAGGCCTGGGATCAGACGCTCGACATTCCCGTCGCCCTCAAGGTCATCCGCCCGGAAGTCCTCTCCGATAAGGTCGCTGGCGAGGAAGTCGAACGGCGTTTCAAGCGCGAGCTGCTGCTCGCCCGGCAGGTGACGCACCGCAACGTCGTCCGTATCCACGACCTCGGTGAAATCCAAGGCACCAAGTACATCTCGATGCCCTTCCTCGAGGGGCGCGATCTCGCGGCTGTCCTCGCGGACGCCGGCAGGCTGCCGGTGACCGCCACGCTCGACATCGTCAGGCAGATCGGCGAGGGACTGGATGCGGCGCACGCGGCGGGCGTGGTGCACCGCGACCTCAAGCCCGAGAACGTGATGATCGATCCGGAAGGGCGCCCCGTCATCATGGACTTCGGCGTCTCCCGCGCGGTCGGCGGCGACACGACGCTCGCGCTGACGACGGTGGGGTCGGTCATCGGCACGATCGAATACATGGCGCCCGAGCAGGCGCTGGGCCAGGCCATCGATCAGCGCGTCGACATCTACGCGCTCGGCCTGATCGCGTACGACCTGCTCGCGGGCCGGCAGCGGTTCGCCTCCGCGACGACGCCGCTGAACGAGATGATGCAGCGGATGCAGCAGGCCCCCACAGCGCTGCGCACGAAGGCTCCCGAAATCCCGGCGGAAGTCGAACGCATCGTCGCCCGTGCGCTCGATCCCGATCCGGAAAAGCGGTATCAGCACGTGCGCGAGCTGATCGACGACATCGAGGCATTTCAACGGGACGGAGAGTTCGTGACGGCGCCGCGCGCGCGCCTGCCGCTGGCGGCGCTCGCGGCGGCCGCTCTGGCACTCGCTCTGACGGTTGGCGGCGCTACCTGGTGGGTCCTCCGCGGCGTCGCACCCGCCGCCGTGCCCCAGCCGCAGCCGATCTCCGTGCTCATCGCGGATTTCGACAATCGCACGAGCGACGCGGTGTTCGAGGGCTCCGTGGAGCAGGCGCTCGGAATCGGGCTCGAGGGCGCGTCGTTCCTGACCGCGTATCCGAGGCGAGACGCGATGCGCGCGGCGGCGCAGATCGCAAGCGACGGGTCGCGCCTGAACGAGCAGGTCGCGCAACTCGTGGCGCGTCGCGAGGGGGTCAAGGTCGTGCTGGCCGGATTCATCGAACGGAACGGTGCCGGCTACCGGATCGCCGTGAGAGCCATCGACCCGGCGGACAACTCCAGGGAGATTGCGGCCCAGCAGGTGGAGGCAGGAAGCAAGTCGGAGGTGCTCCAGGCGGTCGGAACCATCGCCGTCCGGTTGCGCAAGGCGCTCGGCGACACGTCCGCGGAGTCGAACGACCTGGCGCAGCGCGAGACGTTCACCGCGGGCTCGCTCGAGGCGGCGCGCGAGTACTCGCTCGGGCAGGAACTCTCGAACGCGAGCCGCGATGAGGAAGCGATTCACCACTACAGGCGCGCGATCGCGCTCGATCCGAATTTCGGCCGGGCATTCTCGGGCCTGGCGAGCGTGGAGGCCCGGCTCGGGCAGTCGGAGATCGCCGAGCAGCACTTTCTCAAGGCGACGTCGCTCGCCGAGAAGATGACCGAGCGCGAGAAGCTGCGAACGCTCGGCGCGTTCTTCGTTCAGATGAAGGGGGACTACGACCAGGCCATCCAGACCTATTCGGATCTGGTGCGGCAGTATCCCGGCGATGGCGCGGCGCACAACAACCTGGCGGTCGCGTACTTCAACACCGGAAATTTCCAGAAAGCGCGCGAGGAGGGGGCGCGGGTGATCGACGTGTTCCCGCGCAGCGTGCTCTACCGCTACAACCACGCGCTCTACGCGATGTACGCGGGAGACTTCGACACGGCGGAGCGTGAGGCCCGGATCGCACTCGAGCTGAACCCGAATACGCCCAAGGCGTACCTGGCCATCGCCATGGCCAGCCTGGCGCGCGGAAAGACCGCGGCGGCACAGCAGGCGTACGAAACGGCGCGCGGGATCGGCGCGCGCGGCGCGTCGCTCGCGTCGATCGGGCTCGCCGATGTCGCCATGTACGAAGGACGGCACGAGGATGCGGTGCGCATCCTGCAGGCCGGCGTCGCCGCGGATCTGGCCAGCCGGAGCCTGGCCGCCGCCGCGCCCAAGCAGCTGGCCATGGCCGACGCGCAGCTGGCGCTCGGGCGAAAGGCGGAGGCGTTGGCCCTCGTGACCGCCGCGTTGAAGGCACCGCATGCGCCCAGCGTGCTGGTGCCGGCGGCAGAGATTCTCATGGCGCTCGGCCGGGACGCGGAGGCGTCCAGGCTGGGGCAGGAACTCTCAGCCCGCCTCTCGCGCCAGGACCAGGCGGCGGGTCAGGTGATCCACGCGCGCCTCGCGAGCGCGCGCGGGCGCGCGCGCGACGCGGTGGCCGCGCTGCGGGCGACCCGGGAAACCGCCGATCTGTGGCTGGTGAGATTCGCGCTCGGCGCGGCGTACGTCGAGGCGGGCGAGTTCGCCGGCGCGCTCGTCGAACTCGATCAGTGCGCGCGAAGAGCCGGCGAGCTCTCCGCGCTGTTCCTCGATGACGTGCCGACGTTCCGCTATCGCGTGCCGCTGCTCTACTGGACCGCCCGCGCGCAGGCGGGGCTGAACCAGCCGGGCGCGGCAAAGACGCTGGCGGACTTCCTCGCGCGTCGACCCCCGGCCGCGGCCGACGCCATCACCATCGACGCGCGGCGGCGCCTCGGCGCGCGCTGAGCCTTACCGGCACGCGATCGTGATCTGATCGAGCAGCGCGCCCTGTCGCCCCCTGACGCCCACCAGCCGGCTGCCCGACGGGCAATCGAGCGAGAACGGCTCGGTTCCCGGCGCCGCCGTTCCGACCGCCGGTGTCCTGTAGCTCTCGGGGGAGGCGAGGCCGGTGCACGTGACGCCGAGCGTGTCGACGACGTTGCCGCCCCACGTCACGATGCCGGCGGCGCCGTGCACACCGCTGAGGACGAAGCCCGCATCGCACGTCATGTCGTAGACGGCGCCGGTGTCTCCGCCAATGCCGCCGGCAAACACCGGAGTGCCCAGCGAGGTGCCGTCGAGCGTGCTGCACCACAGCTCGGTGCGATCGATGTCATCGCCGGCGCGCCCGCGCAGCGCCGTCCCGACCGACCCGCCCTCACACAGGAAAGGCCCGAACGGAGTGCCGCCCGGACCGCCCGCCGGGCCGACGAACGTGAGACTCACCAGGTGGAAGACGCTGGAAAAACCGAGGCCGGTCGCGTACCCGACCGACTCCACCGTCGCGCGCAGGCGGAACGTGCCCGCCGAGTCCACCGCGATGCCCGAGAACATCGCCTGCCCGTCCACGTTGGCAATCGCGGACGCGCTCGGCGGGATCATCGAGGCGCCCTGGTCGTTGTCATCGAGGCGAAGCGTGACCTGCGCGCCGGGGATGGGAGCGCCCGTCGAGTCCTGCACGCGGACCGCGACGGCGAAGGTCTGGCCCGGAGAAACGGGATCCGGCGGTTGCTGAACGAAGATGACCGCCGGCGTCGGCAGGACCTCCAGGATGAAGAAGGCCACGGCCGAATGGCGCTCGTTCGTCTCGGCGCCAGGCGTGGAGTCGGCGACGCCGACGAAGAATCCGTAGGCGCCCGGCGCCGTCGGCGTGCCGCTGATCGCGCCCCCGGGGCCGAGCGTCAACCCCGGCGGGGTCGCGGGAATGAAGCCGCACTCGATCCTGCACAGCGACGCCGACCAGGACCACGTCAGCGCCCCCACGCCGCCGCCGGCGGCCAGCGCCTGCGAGTACGGGGATCCGATCTGCCCCGCGGGCAGCGCCTCCGTCAGGATTGCCGGCCTGTCGACGACGGTGATCGGGGCAGAGGCAATCGAATTGTTCCCTTCGTCGCTCTCTCCGACATCGTTGCCGCTGTCGGTGATGATCCCGAGATGGAACGTGCCGCTCGCGAGGTCGGAGGGCGTGATCAGCGACCGCGCCAGGGGATCGGTCGCGCCCGGCGCCAGGGGGCCGACACCGTCCGTCGTCAGCAGGGAACGGTCCGCCGGAGTGACGGTGGCATCCGGCGACGCGTAGTAGGTGTGTTCGAAGCCCCCGTCGGCAGACGCCACCACCTGTCCCGCATTCCGGGCGGACACGCCCGCGATCGCGATCGTGTCGCCGGCGACGATGGTCGCGGGCGACACGGCCAGCGGCCCGTCGATCACCAGGTCGGGTGCGAGCACCGCGGACTCGTCGGATGCCGGTTCGTCGTCGGTCAGCCCGTTCGTGTCAACGTTGATGGCCGCCGCCCTCGCCTTGAACTGCACGCCGTGCGTCGGCGGCTGTCCGGCGCACGTCGGGTTGCCGGACCCCGGCGGGCAGAACGCGATCGTGTCGGTGGGATCCGGATCGTACACGCGCAACGTGACATACACCGTGTCGCCGGGCGCGATCTGCACCGTCGTATTCTTCCGGCTGCTGTCATTCGGATCGGGAAACGCGACGTTGAGGTCGGGCAGCGGTTCGTTGAAGAGGATCTGGTTCTCGCGCACGAACGTGAGCCGGCAATCCTCGCTCGAGGGGCGCCGCACGATCCGGCTGCCGATCAATTGAAACACGAACGACCCGGTGTCGCCGCTGACGCTGCTGCCCACCTGGTACGACGATGTCGTGTTGCCGGTGTTCGTGACCGCGACGGTCGCGTCGGTGAGGCTGCCGTTCTGGATATCGGGGTTCTGAATGTCCGGGTTCTGAATGTCCGGGTTCTGAATGTCCGGGTTCTGGATGTCGGGGTTCTGGATGTCAGGGTTCTGCACATCCGGGTTCTGAATATCCGGATTCTGGACGTCCGGGTTCTGGATGTCAGGGTTCTGGATGTCAGGATTCTGGATGTCGGGGTTCTGGATGTCCGGGTTCTTGATCTCGGGGTTCTGGATATCCGGGTTCTGAATATCGGGGCTCTGGATATCCGGGTTCTGGATGTCCGGGTTGTGCACTTCCGTGGTTGCGATGGGGGACGTGGATGCGCGGGACGCGAGCGGATTCTGGATCGCGGGATTCGCGCGGTCGCGATTGATGACCGCCGACGCGTGCAGCTCGGGGAGGCCCGGCGACACCGCGGTCACGATCACGCGCGGGTACGGATCGGTGGCGGATGCGACGTACACCGTGCGCGCCGCCGACGATCGCGGCCCGATGTTCACCTCGATGGTCTGGACCGACGGATCGAGCTGGCGGAACGAGGCCGAGGCGCCCTGCAGCGCCGTCAGCGTGAGCTGCACGAGCCTCGAGTCGGTCGTGTGATTCGCGATGCGCAGCGAAAAGGCGCGCTGGATGCCGGTCGCCGCCTTGCTGTTGCCCGGCAGGATCAACTCGATGCCCGGTGCGATCCGCGACGTGTAGACGTTCGCGTTGCGCGACACCCCCTGGGCGTTCAGCGCGGGCGTGCAGTTCTCGACGGGAATCGTGCCCGGCGCGCTGTAGGGCACGATCGCCGGGTTCCCCGGCACGTCGCGCGCGTCGCGGTTGTCGGTCCAGACCGCGTGAAAGGCGGCGAGCGGATCCGACGCGTTCGTGAACCAGCGCAGCGGATCGCCGGGGTCCTGCAGGTATTGCAGCCCGCCGATATCGATGTAGTCCCCGATGAACGGCCACGTGCCCCCGGCGTACAACCGCATGTTCGGCCTGTTGAACTGCAACTGCCCGCTGCGGGGGTTGCCGAGCGTGTCGTGGTAGTTCCCGAGCGGGTACTGGGACAGCCGGTCCGATCCGCTGAGCTGCAGCACCCCGTAGGTGGCAAACACCGGCGGCAGGCCTGGCACCAGCGTCGCCTGCGCGCCGCGCACGTCGAGCGTGTGGCGGAGCGGAATCGCCTCCAGCTCGTTGATCTGCGCGTTGTGGACGCCCGACACATCGTCCCGCAGGTCGTACCAGATCACGTTCAGCCTGCCGCCGGCGAGGGCCGCGGCCGGCATGATCTGATGGCCCCGATGCGTGGTCGGCTCGACCTGCCGCAGCGGGCTCCACGTCGTCGCACCGCGGGCGAGGCTGGTGTGGACGATGCGCGCGTCGCGGGCGGAACCGGGGCCGAGGGGGCCCACGCGCGCCGCGACGAACAGGTGCAGCGTGCCGGCCTGGTCCACCACGACGCTGGGATACGCGCGCGTGCGGAACGTATCGGGCGATGTGGTCTGCTCGAAGAGCGGGACGTCGGCCAGCGACGAGACGACCTCACCCTTGCTGAACGAGCGGCCGCCGTCGGTGGACCTCGCCAGCAGCACGTTGTCGGGCGAGAACTGCCGCCAGGCCACGTAGATGTGGCTGCCGCCGCTCGATTCGTCCACGCCGATGACCGAGCCCTGGTTGATCGCGAAGCCCTCGCTGATTTTGACCGCGGGCCCGTCGAGCGAGATCGCGCAGGTGCTGCTGCGCGCGAAATACAGCTTCGAGCGGACGTTGTTGTCGTTGCCGACGAACACCGACCACGCGGAGTACACGTTCGTGGCCGGCACGGTCTGCCCGTCAATCGTGCACGTACCCGTGCCGAGGCCGACGGCGAGCGCGGGCTTGTCGATGAACTGGCCCGAGCTGCCGTGATCGACGATCGTCTGCCCGAGATACGCGAAGGTGTCGCCCGCCTCGCGGTTGTTGCGGTCGATGAATCGGGCGACGGCCAGCTTGCCGTTGTTCGTCCCGCGGTTGAACACGATGAACGAGTAGTAGAAGGTCCCCGCAGCGCCCGCGCGCACGTACGGATCCGCGGCGGTGGTGAAGCCGTGCACCGGCGCGTCGAGGCCGGCCTCCGTCTGATCCTGCGGATACCCCGGCATCAACTCCGCGAGCCAGGTCTGCCCGCAGTCGATCGACTTGTAGAGCCCCACCCAGGCATCACCGATTTCCCTGTCGTCGGGAAGGCCGGGGAGATTGACGGTCCGGTAGTCGTTGGCGCCGGCGAGCAGGTGGCAGGGATTGCGTGTGGAGACGGCAATCGAGGGCTCGTTCTGCTTCTGCAGGTACGGGTCCACGCTGACCATGTTCACGTTACGGCTCGGGACGGGAGCCTGGGGGGCGGCGGGCACCGCGACGCACAACGCGACGACGGACAAACAGATCGCGCGCATGGGGGGAGCTCCTCTTGCGGCTGCGGGACGTACGCGGCTGAGCGGCGAATTATGAAGACTCGGGCCCGGTGGGACAAGTGAAATCCGCACGCGCCAGGAAGTCGCCGCCCAGGGAGCCTTTCGCTGATGTGGTACAGTGCGGCGTCCATGACCAGCCGGGCGGATTCGGGCCTCGTCCGCGCCATTGGCCTGCCGAGCGCCATCCTCCTGGTCGTCGGCAGCGTGGTCGGGTCCGGCATTTTCCTGACCACCGGGGTGATGGCCGAGATCCTGCCCTCGACCTCGTTGCTGCTGCTCGCGTGGGTTCTCGGCGGCGTCTTCGCGCTGACGGGTGGTCTCACCTACGCCGAGATGGGCGCGATGTTTCCGCGGTCCGGCGGCGTCTACGTGTTCCTTCGCGAAGCATACGGACCCTTGCTCGCGTTCCTGTACGGATGGACGGCGCTTCTCGTGGTGATCAGCGGCGGCATCGCGGCGGTTGCGGTCGGCTTTGCCGAGTACCTCAGTTATTTCGTGCCGGCGCTCTCGCCACGGCACACGCTGTTTGCGGCCGCGCCCTGGGGAGTGGCGATCGAGGTGTCGGCCGGGCAGCTCGTCGCCGGCGCATCCGTGCTGGCGCTCGGCGCCGTCAACTACGTGGGCGTCCGCAGCGGGAACATGACCAACGCGGTGCTGACCGCCGCGAAGATCGCCGGCCTCGCGGCGCTTCCGCTGCTCGCGCTCGTCGCCTTCACGCACACGCCGCAGCTCACGCCGATCGTGCCGGACGCCTTTCCGCGGCCGCTCGCGTCGTTTGGCATCGCGATGATCGCCGTGCTGTGGACCTACGAAGCGTGGTACTTCATCACGTACGCGGCCGGCGAGATCGAGAACCCCAGGCGCAACGTGCCGCTGGCGCTCTCGATCGGCGTGCTGCTCCTCACCCTCGTGTACCTGTCGGTGAACGTCGCGTACTTCTTCGCCCTGCCGCTCGGCGAGATTCGCGGCGTGACGCGCATCGCCGAGAAGGCCGCCGTCGCGCTCGTCGGAGCGCGCGGCGCCGACGTTGTCGCCGCCACCGTGGTCCTCTCCACGTTCGGCTGCAACGCGGCAGCGGTGCTGGCCGGGTCGCGGCTGCTGTTCGCGATGTCGCGCGACGGCGTGTTCCTCCCGGTCGCAGCGCAGGTCCATCCCCGGTACCACACGCCGCACGTGGCCATCATCGGGCTGACGCTCTGGTCCACGCTGCTGACCCTGTCCGGGACGTACGAGCAATTGTTCACGTACGTCATGTTCTCGTCGGTGCTGTTCAGCGTCTTCGGCGGTGTCGCTCTGTTCCGGCTCCGCCGGCTCAGGCCGGATCACTCCCGTCCGTATCGTACGCTGGGCTATCCGTGGGTCCCCGCAGTGTTCGTCGCGGGCTCGGTCGTCTTCGTGACCAACACGCTGCTCGAGCGGCCGTTCCAGTCGCTCGCCGGCCTTGGACTGCTCGCGCTGGGGCTGCCCGTCTACTGGCACTGGCGGCGCACGCCGGTGCCTGACCTCGAGGATTGAAACGTGCACTTTGCCATCATTGGATCCGGCGCGGTTGGAGGGTATTACGGCGCCAGGCTGGCGCGCGCCGGGCAGCGCGTGTCGTTCATCGCCCGCGGAGCGCACCTGAAGGCCATCCGCGAGCGTGGCCTGGAAGTACGCAGCCCGCTCGGGGACTTCACGGTTCACGCCGAGGCGGACGACAGCGCGGCGCGGGTCGGGCCGGTGGACGTCGTCATGTACGCGGTGAAGACGTACGACAACGCGTCCGCACTGCCGTTGCTCGACGCGCTCGTGGGCGGCGAGACCGTGGTGCTTACCCTGCAAAACGGGGTGGACAGCCCGGACGAGATTGCCGCGAGAGTTGGCGGGGACAAGGTGATCGCCGGCCCGACCTACATTGCGACCGCGCTTGCCGCGCCGGGGCTGATCGAGCAGACCGGCACACACCGGCGTATCGTGTTCGGCGAGATCTTCGGCAATCCGCCGCGCCTCTCCGATCGCGTGCTGGCGCTTTGCGACGTGATGGCGGAGGCGGACATTCAGGCGGAGGCGGTGGCGGACGCGCGGGTCGCGATGTGGGAGAAGTTCAGCTACCTCGCCCCGTTTGCCGGTTTCAGCGGGGCCTCGCGGCTGCCGCTCGGCCCGATCTGGCGCGACGACTTCACGCGCCGCCAGTTCCAGGCGGCGGTCGGGGAGGTCGTGGAGGTCGGCCGCGCCGAAGGCGTCGACATCCCGGCCGACATGGAGGAACGAATCAAGGCGTACGCCGATGCGCTTCCCGGCACGATGCGGGCATCGCTGCTGATCGATCTGTCGCAGGGGAAGCGCATCGAGGTGGAGGCGCTCCAGGGAAGCGTGGTTCGGCGGGGGGCGCGCGCCGGCGTGCCGACGCCGATCATGTCGACCCTGTATGCGGTGCTGAAGCCCCACGCCGCCGGCGCACCGCCGGCGTGAGCCCGGCCTGCGCGACGCCTCTCTGACAATGACGGCTGCCCCTTCGCGATGATCTCACCGCTCGTTGCACTGCTCCTGGTCATGGCTGCCGGCGCGCTCGCCGGCTGCTTCGGCGCCCTGCTCGGAATTGGCGGCGGCGTGTTTCTCGTGCCCTTCCTCAACCTGGGGCTCGGCTACTCGTTCAAGGAGGCGGTGGCCACGAGCCTCGTGACCGTCATCGCCACGTCGAGCGCCGTGTCCGCGCGTACCGCAGGAAAGCAGTTGATCAACCTGAAGCTCGGCATGCTGCTCGAGGTGGCCACCGCCGCCGGCGGGCTCGCGGGCGGGCTCGTCGTGGTGATGATGAGCGATCGGACGCTGCAGGTGATCTTCGCGGTGGTCACCGCGCTCATCGCGGTGGTGATGCTCCGCCGCCTCGACGCGCGCAACGTGATCCTCGATTCCGGGGCGGATCCGGGGCGGCTCGGCGGCCAATACTACGATGCGGAAAGCGGCCAGATGGTGACCTATCGCGTGAAGCGATTGCCCGTGGCCCTGGCGGTGTCGTTCGCAGCCGGGAACGTCTCCAGCTTCCTCGGGCTCGGCGGCGGCATCCTGAAAGTGCCTGCCCTGAACGCGTGGTGTGGCGTGCCGATGCGGCCGGCCGCGGCCACCAGCGCGCTGATGATTGGCGTGACCGCCGTGGCCGCGGTGCCCGTCTACTACTCGCACGGCTACATCATCGAGAGCGTGGCGGCCGCCACCGTGCTGGGCGTGCTGGCGGGCTCGCGCGCCGGCTTCGCGATCTCGGCCCGCGCGCGCGCGAAATGGCTGAAGGCGCTGATGGTCGCGGTGCTCGCCGGTGTGTCGCTGTCGTACCTGCTCAAGTGATGGCTGACACCGAACCGCTCCTCCGCCTCGAGAATCTCCTCGGCCGCGTGCTGGTCATCGGGCTGATTGTGAGCGCGTCGGTGCTCGCCGCCGGCCTGATTCTCGAACTCCTGGGCCGGAACGCGCATGCCTGGCTTCAATCGGGGCTGATCGTCCTGATGGCCACGCCGATTCTCCGCGTCGGCGTGTCCCTCGTCGAATACGTCCGCATGCGTGACTGGTTTTTTGCGCTGACGACCGCGGCGGTCCTGGCCGTGCTGCTGACCAGCGTCGGCCTCGCGCTGGCGCGGTAGTCACCGCAAAATCCGCAGAACCTTCTCTTGTGAGGGCCCTTACGCGCCGTACTTGCCGACCGCCACCATCGCGGGGCGCAGCACTTCCTCGTCGACGGCATACCCGTGCGCGACGATGCCGACGATGCGGCCGTCGTGTTCGGGGGTGGGGACCGGCACGGTGGTGACGGCTTCGTGCCGCGCGGGATCGAACCTCTGCCCCTCGAGATCGATGCGGCGGATGCCGAACCCTTCGAGCTTCGCCAGGAACTGCTGCTGCACCATCAGGATGCCCTGCAGCAGCGCCTGGAAGTTCTGCGAGGTTTCGCCCAGATCGACCGCCTCGGCGGCGGCGTCGATCGCGCGATCGAGGTTATCCAGCACGTCCAGCAGCTCGACGAGCATGGCCCGCCGGCCGCGCTCGATCTCCTTCGAGGTTTCCTTGCGCAGTCGCGCGCGCGACTCGTCGAATCCGGTCGAGGCCTCGCGATATCTCGACAGGTACTCCTGGATCTCCTTGTCCTTCTCCGCCAGCCGCTTTTCCAGCTCCTCGACGTAACTGGGCTTCAGCGACGGCTCCTGCGACCCGGCGGCGGCGGTGCCTTCCTCGCGCGCCCACCAGCGGCGATCGATCACTTTGATGTCAGTCATAGCGAAAGGTCAGCAGATCGTCCTCGAGTCCGATCCGGACGGTGCCGCCGCTCTCGAGCTGCCCGAACAGGATTTCGTCCGTGAGCCTGTCGCGCACCTGCGCCTGGATCACGCGCGCGAGCGGCCTGGCGCCGTAGACCGGGTCGTACCCCTTCCGGCCCAGCCAGGCGCGGGCGTCTGGCGACAGTTCGATGGCCACGCGCCGCTCGGCGAGCTGCGCTTCGAGCTGCAGGATGAACTTCTCGACGATCGTCTCCATCACGGGCGGCGTCAGCGGGCGGAACGGCACGATCGCGTCCAGGCGATTGCGGAACTCCGGGCTGAACAGCCGCTCGACGGCCGTCTTCGCGCGACCCTCGGCGTCGCGCCGACGCGCGTCCGCCACCTGCTCCGCGTTGGTGCCGCCCAGGCCGAAGCCGATTGACCCGGCGCTCAACTCGCGAGAGCCGGCGTTGGACGTCATGATGAGCACCGACTGGCGGAAGTCCGCCTTGCGCCCGGTGTTGTCCGTCAGCGTGGCGTGGTCCATCACCTGCAGCAGGATGTTGAACAGGTCCGGGTGCGCCTTCTCGATCTCATCGAGCAGCACGACGCTGTACGGATGCGTGCGCACCGCGTCCACCAGCAGTCCTCCCTGTTCGAACCCCACGTAGCCGGGCGGCGCGCCGATCAACCTCGCGACGGCGTGCTTCTCCATGTACTCGCTCATGTCGAAGCGGATGAACTCGTTGCCGAGGTGGAGCGCCAGCTGTTTCGCCAGCTCGGTCTTGCCGACGCCGGTCGGCCCGGTGAAGAGAAAGCAGCCGGCCGGACGGTCCGGCTGGCCGAGACCGGCGCGCGATCGCTTGATGGCAGCGGCGACAAGCGCGACGGCGTCCTCCTGGCCGAACACGACGCGGCGCAGCGATGCATCGAGATCGCGCAGGCGCTGTTTGTCGGACGAGGAGGCCTGCTTGGCCGGAATGCGCGCCATGCGGGCCACGATGCTTTCAATGTCGCCCACCGTGACGGCCGCTGGCGCGGGGGGCGGTGCCTCGGCCTGGCCCTCAGCCTGGGCTGGGGCCGGGGCCGTTCCGCGGAGCCGCAGCATCGCGCCGGTCTCGTCGACGAGATCGATCGCGCTGTCCGGCAGCTTGTAATCGCGCAGGTGGCGCGCGGCAAGCTTCGCGGCCGCCTCGAGCACCTCGTCGGGAAACGTCACGCCGTGATGCTGCTCGTAGCGCGCCCGCAGTCCCTGCAGGATCTTGACGGTCTCGTCGGTTGACGGCTCGTCCACCTGCACCTTCTGGAGTCGGCGGGCGAGCGCCCGATCCTTTTCAATGTGCTTGAACTCTTCGAACGTGGTCGAGCCCACGAGCCGCAGCTCGCCCGTGGTGAGCACGGGCTTGATCATCGTGGCGAGATCCATCGTGCCGCCGGTCGTGGCGCCCGCCCCCACGGTGGCGTGGATCTCGTCGATGAACAGGATCGGTTTCGGACGGCGCCGGAGCGCGTGGATCACCGCCTTGAAGCGCTCCTCGAAGTCGCCGCGGAAGCGGGTCCCGGCGAGCAGCGCGGCGGTATCCAGCGAGAATATTTCCGCACCCGCGAGCACCGCGGGGACATCGTCCTGCAGCAGCCGCGCGGCAAGCCCCTCGGCGAGGGCCGTCTTCCCGACACCCGCGTCGCCGACAAACACCGGGTTGTTCTTCCGGCGGCGGCAGAGGATTTCCATGGTCCGCTGCAGCTCGATCGTCCGGCCGATGAGCGGGTCCAGCTCGCCCGCGCGCGCGCGTTCCGTCAGGTTGATGGCGTAGGCGGCCAGCGGATCGCGAGCGGTCGTCGGCCCTTCCTGCCCCGTTCCGCCGGTGACCCCCTCCGCGTCTTCATCCGGTGATGCGGGCTCGAGCGGCACCTTGCTCACGCCGTGAGAGATGTAGTTGAGGATGTCCAGCCGCGTGATGCCCTGGTCCTCGAGCAGCCGGGCCGCCTGCGAGGCGGGCTGCTGCATGATGGCGGCGAGCACGTCGCCCGACTGCACTTCCGGCCGCCCCGCGCTCTGCACGTGCAGGACCGCGGTCTGCAGGACGCGGCGGAACGCCAGCGTCTGCTCGGGCTCGCGCTGCTGTCCGCGGGGGAACTGCTCGACGTTCTTCTTGAGAAACGTGTCGAGCTCACGGCGCAGGTGCGGCAGGTCGGCGCCGCAGGCCGCCAGGATGCGCTCGCCGTCCGGATCGTGCGCGAGCGCGTAGAGGAGATGCTCCAGCGTCAAGTGCGTGTGCCGGCGCGCGGTCGCCTCCCGGTACGCCACCGTGAGCACGAGCTCGAGAGAGGAACTAAACATACCATCCCGCCGCGGGCGGCTCGGAAACCGCAGGGGGAGAAGTGATTCTGCGGATCCTGCGCGTTCTGCGGCTCATTCTTGTTCCAGTATCGCCTTCAGCGGAAACCCGCTCTCTCTCGCGCGCGCTTCGACCGCCGCGACCTTCGTTTCCGCGATTTCAAACGGGTACACGCCGCACATGCCACGCCCCTGCGTGTGGACCTGCATCATGATCCGGAACGCCTCGGCCGGCGCCTTGTTGAACACCGACTCCAGGATCTCCACGACGAAGTCCATCGTCGTGTAATCGTCGTTGAGCAGGACGACCTTATAGAGCTCGGGCTCCTTCGTCTCCTGCCGCGTGCGTTCGAGGACCTGATCGCCGGTCTGCCGCTGAGTGTCCGTCATGTCCCCCGAACCTTCAATGATAGCAGCGTTGCGGGGTACAATTCTGAACACCCATGGCCATCATTGCGACAGGACTGGACTACGCGGACGTCCGTTTCCGGGGCTATCCCGGCATCATCGCCACCGGCATCCTGCACGGCCGCGCCGGCCTCGCGCTGGTCGACCCCGGCCCGCAGACCTCGCTCGCCACGCTGACAGCTGAACTGCGCGAGCGTGGCATGTCCACGCGCGACGTCACCGAGCTGGTCGTCACGCATATCCACCTGGATCACTCTGGCGCCGCGGGACACCTCGTGCGTGAGAACCCCGCGATCACGGTGTACGTGCACGCCATCGGGGCGCCGCACCTGATCGATCCGTCGCGGCTCCTGGCCAGCGCCTCGAAGCTGTACGGCGCAGACATGCAGCGGCTGTGGGGAGAGATCCTGCCCATCCCCGCGGCGAACGTGAGGGCGTTGCAGGGCGGGGAACGCATCACGGCCGCGGGGCGCGCGCTGCGGGTGGCGTACACGCCTGGGCACGCCAAGCACCACGTCAGCTACCTGGACGAGGCGAGCGGCCTCGCCTTCGTCGGTGACACGCTTGGCATCCGTCGCGCGCCGGGGACGTACGTCATGCCGCCCGCGCCCCCGCCGGACATCGACCTCGACGCCTGGTTCGAGAGCGTGCGGCGGATCCTCGCGTGGAAGCCGTCGAGCGTGTTTCTCACGCACTTCGGTCCGTTCGATCATCCATCGTCGCACGCTGACGAGCTCGTCGCGCGTCTCGAGGAGTGGGCCGGACTCGCGAGCGCCCTGCTCGGTCGTACCGAGTTGAGCGATGCGCAACGCTGCGGTCGATTCGTGGAAGATGTGCGGCGCGATCTCCGAAGGCGGATGTCGGCGGAGGACGCGGAGGGATACGAGCGGTCGGGACGAATCGACTATTCGTGGACGGGACTCGCGCGCGCGCTGTCGAAATAAGGGGGACAGTCACACTTTCCGGGACCGCTGCTTCGGAAAGTGTGACTGTCCCCCTTCCCTCCCGCGTCAGAACACCACGGGCATCCGCTGCTGTGTCTCGAGATTGAAGAGGCCGAGGTCGGTCAGCGAATACTTCCACGGATCGCACGTCAGGTTCATGAACGTAATGCGGTCGGTGGGGTGCTCCGCGAGCGCGGGCGCCGGGTGCAGCCCCGCGGCCACCTTGTCCAGTTTGCGGATGGCCTCCGCCACCGCCAGCGGGTCGTCATCGCTCATGAGCCCCGCAACCGGCAGCGGCAGCTCGGCGAGCACGGTCCCGTCCTTGACGATGACGTACCCGCCACCGATGGCGGCGCACCGGTTCGCGGCGACCGCCATGTCCTCGTCGCTCGCGCCGAAGACGCCCAGATTGTGATGGTCGTGGTTGACCGTCCACGCGATCGCCCCCTGGTCGAAGCCCAGCTCCCAGAACGAGACGCCGATGCTCATGCCCTTGCCGTACCGCTCGACGATCGCGAACTTGGTGATGCCTCGCGGCAGGTCGCGCTGCACCCGGCCGCCGCTGGCGGGCAGGGTCTTCGTGATCGGCCCCAGCTCGCGCGAGAAGTACCTGGGCGGCAGCACGTACGCCCGCACGTCGCGGCGATTGGGCGGCGCGAGGATCTCGAAATCCGACGCGCGCAGCTCCCGCGACAAGCGCACCGTGTTACGCAGCGCGGGATCGATTGGGCCGGCGTCCAGGGGGCCGGCCAGCCGCCCCTGTTCCGCGACGAGGCGGCCGTTCGCGAACACGCGATCGATCGCGACCTTCTCGAAGTCCGAGACGATCAGGACGTCGGCATAGCGACCCGGCGCGAGCACGCCGTGGAGATGCGAGACCTGCCAGTGGGCCGCGTTGTTGATCGTGGCCATCTGGTACGCGGTGATCGGCGGCACGCCCAGCGCGATCGCCGTGCGTACCTCGTGGTCGATCCCGCCGCGGTCGAGGAGATCGGCGACCGTCCGATCGTCCACGGCAAGGCCGACATTCCGCCAGTCGCGCAGCGGGAGATCGACGAGCTGCCGGATGATGTCGGCCGTCCGCTCGGTCTTCAGCTGCAGGTGCACCCCCTTGCGCAGCATCGTGAGCGACTCGGCGATGCGGGACGAGTGGCTCGACATGATGCCCGCCGCGATCCACCCGTCGAGTACGTCCAGCGGCGGGCTGCCGTGGCCCGCCACGACGCGGCGATCGTCGAGCGTGGCCTGGATGACGCCGTGGAGCCGTGCCGAGCCGTCGAGCACGCGCGGCAGATCCATCACCTCGTCGATGCCACGCGCCTCCTCCGGCCACCGCTCGAAGGCAAGCGCCGTTTCCGAGTATCCGATGTAGCCGCTCGTCGTCTCGACGGGACTTGGAGGGGTGGCCGACGACACACAGGGATAGATCTTCTGCGGCAGCCGGCGGCCGGCCTCGACGAAGTACTCCACGCCCGGCAGTCCCCGCGCGGCATTGGTAATTTCGTGCGTGCCCTCGAAGTACGCCGTCAGCCCCTGGGGAAGAGTGACCTCCGCGTGCCGGCGTGCGCTCAGGCGGCTGCTCTCGCCGTGGTAGTGCGCATCGACGAAGCCCGGCACCAGCGTCATGCCCGTCGCGGTCACCCGGACGGTCCGGGGGCCGACGTGCCGTCCGACATCGCCGATGGCGGCGATCCGATCGCCGGCGATCGCCACCCCCCAGCCTGGCAGCAACTCCCCCGTGATGGTGTCGAGCAGGGTGCCGCCTTCGATCACGACGTCGGCGGGCTCCTGTGCCAGCCCCACACGCATCAGGCGGAGCCGGCCGCGCATCCGCTCCTGCGCGTCGGCAGGCAGCGGCTGCGACGTGGACCCGTCGCCCGGGCGCGGCGTTGTCTGCGCCGCACTCACGTCGCGCGACATCGCCGCCCATGCCGACGTCCCCACCGTCCCGGCGAGAAAACGGCGGCGCGTCCACCCGTTCGAGTCGTCTTGCGTCATGATTGCTGGCTCCATTGGAGTCGTGCGCCACTTCGGATAGACTGCGCGGCCAGTCCCCCATGATGAATTTCGATCTGCACGCGCGCGGCACGACGACCGCGCGCGAGGTCCGCGGCGGCCTCACCACGTTTCTGACGATGGCGTACATCCTGTTCGCCAATCCGTCGATCCTTGCGTCGGCGGGAATCCCGTTCGAGGCGGCCGCGGCGGCGACGGCGGCTGCCGCCGCCATCTGCACGCTGCTCATGGGACTCGGCGCGAACTTTCCCATCGCGCTGGCGCCCGGCATGGGCCTGAACGCCGTCGTCGCGTTTCAGGTCGTGGGACAGACCGGCTCGTGGCAGGCGGCGATGGGACTGGTCGCGCTGAACGGGCTGATCGTGCTCGCGCTCGTGCTGGCCGGCGTGCGTGAAGCGGTGATGAGGGCCATTCCGCTCGACCTGCGCCGCGCGATCAGCGTGGGTATCGGGCTGTTCATCGCCTTCATCGGAGCGGTGAACGCGCGGCTGGTCGTCATCCCGGCGGGTTCGCTCGCGGCGATCAACGCCGATCCGCTCACCACCGTTCCTCCCGTCACGCACGGGTCGCTGCAAGCCGCCGAGCCGCTCCTCGCGCTGGGCGGGCTGCTGATCATCGCGTTCCTGCTCTCGAAGAAAGTGCCCGGCGCGATCGTCATCGGGATCGTGGCCGCCACCTCCGCCGGACTCCTGATCGGCGTGTCGCACTGGCCGTCGGGTGCCTGGTTGCGGATGCCCCGCTTCGACACGGTGCTCCAGGCGGACCTGAGGAGCGCGTTCGACATCCGCTTGGCGCCGCTGCTGCTCTCGATCATCATGGTGGACTTCTTCGACACGCTCGGCACCGTCACCGCGATTGCCGAAACCGGAGATCTGCACGATCGGGAGGGACGCATTCCGCGGCTCCGTTCGATCCTGGCCATCGACTCGATCAGCGCGGTCGTTGGCGGCGCCTTCGGCGTGAGTTCGGTGACCTCCTACGTCGAGTCGGCCTCGGGCGTGGCCGAGGGGGCGCGCACCGGCCTGCACAACGTGGTTGTCGCGAGCCTCTTCGCCGCCTGTATGTTCGCGGCGCCGCTGGTGGCCGTCGTGCCCGCGGCGGCCAGCGCCGCGGCGCTGATCGTCGTCGGGTTCCTGATGTGCCAGCAGATCGCGAGGATGGACTTCAGCGCCGTGGACACGGCGCTCCCCGCGTTCCTCATCCTGCTGCTGACGCCGGTGACGTTCTCCATCTCTCATGGCATTGGCTACGGCTTCATGGCCTACGTGGCGATCAAGTTGCTCGGCGGGCGCGGGCGCGACGTGCAACCGATGATGTATGCGGCCGCGGCGCTTTTCGCCGCCTATTTCTGGCTCGCGTGAGTGCCCGCGCGCGACGCGCCGCACGACGCCCTGACGATCAGCTTCGTTTCCAGAATCACATGCCGCACCGCCCGGTCGGGCCGTGCGATCCGGTCGAGTAGAAGGTCCGCCGCGGCCGTTCCGATTTCCTGCGACGGCTGGCTCACCGCAGTGAGCGGCGGGTTGAGTGAGGTCGCCCACGGCATGTCGTCGAAGCCCACGAGCGCGACTTCGTCCGGAATGCGGATGCCGGCCTCGTGGAGCGCCCGGAGCGCGCCGAGCGTCATCAGGTTGTTCGCCACGAACACCGCCGTCGGGCGACGCGCGAGCGCCATCAGCGCCTTCATGCCGTCATACCCGGTGCCCTCGCGGAAATCGCCGCGATAGACCAGCTCGGATCGCAGCGGCAGGGCGGCCGTCCGGAGGGCTTCCCGGTACCCCTGCTCGCGTTCCATGGCGGTGCTGTGCCTCGACGGGCCGCCGAGCAGCGCTACGTCGCGGTGGCCCATCGCCGCCAGGTGCGCGACGCCGATGCGGGTGCCGTTCACGTTGTCGACCGTGACGAGATCCGCGCGGAGATTCGACGGCAGCCGGTCGACGGCGACGGTGTGCACCGGTGGCGCGAGCAGCTGGCGGTACGTGTCGCGGGCGGCGTTGATCGGCACGAAGATGATGCCCGCCACCCCCTCGGCGCGCAGGGTCTCGAGGATGGTTCGCTCCCGCACCGGGTCCTCGTCGGCGTTCGACAGCAGCAGCGTGTAGCCGGCCGCCTGCAGCACGCTGTCGATGCCGCGCACCACGCCCGTGAAGAACGGATTCTCGAGGTCGGGGATGACGACGCCGACCGTCTGGCTCGTGCCCACGCGCAGGGTCCGAGCGGCGCGGCTCGGGCGGTAGTTGAGGGCGCGGGCGGCCTCGTGCACGCGCACCCGCAGCTCCGCGCTGACCGATTCCGGATCGGCGAAGGCGCGCGACACCGTGGCAATCGAGACGCCTGCGCGGTCGGCGACGCGCTGAATCGTCGCGGTCCGCCTGAGGCCGGCGGCCGACGGCTGGCCGCCCGGGCGGCGGCGCGACCCGGTCCGTGCGCGTGTTTTCGCCAAGGATCAGCCTTTCCCTGCCGCCGTGCCCGGTCTCCACGCCAGGAAAGCCTTGACAGACGGCGGCGCGCGCGCTGTAATGCGCGAATCGTTTACATCCAAATCGGCACTATAGCGGACAAACACGTGGAATCAACAGCTAATTTGCCGAAATTTCTTGTAAACGTTATCAATCCAGTTTGGCCTGGCGTGGCATGCGACGGCCACTGCCGATAGGTGGGCACCATGAAGAGACCGTCCCTGCGAGAAACGACGTGCATCGTGGCGCTGGCGCTGCTGCCGGCAGCCCCGGCGTTCGCCCAGTCGGTCGGCGCGATCTCCGGCACGGTGATGGATGAATCGAAGGCGGGAATCCCGGGCGCGGTCGTGACGGCCCGCAACGAGGGCACGAGTGCCGTGCGCGAGGTCGTGACGGACGCCGCCGGCCGCTATGCCATGCCGCTGCTGCCGATCGGCAGCTACACCATCGGCGCGTCGATGAGCGGCTTCCAGACCCAGGAGCGGAGCAAGGTGATCCTGGAGGTCCAGCAGAGCCTCACGCTCGATTTCGTCCTGGCGCTGTCCTCGCTGGCCACGGAAGTGACCGTCACGAGCCAGGTCACCAACGTCGAGCTGCAGCGCAGCGACGCCTCGCTCGGCCAGCTGATCAACGCCCAGCAGGTCGCCGAGCTGCCCCTGAACGGCCGCAACTTCGTGCAGCTCGCGCTGCTCGGACCGGGCACCGTGACGGGGCGCGCCGGCAGCTTCCTGGCCCAGGGCCCCAGCAGCGAGGTCTCGTACCGCGGCAGCATGTCGGTGTCGGCGCAGGGCATGCGGGAAAACGCAAACGACTGGCTGTACGACGGCGTGGACGACAACGAGCTCACGGCGGGCGGCGTCGGCATCCTGCCCAACGTCGATTCCATCCGCGAGTTCAAGGTCATGACGCACAACTATCTGGCGCAGTACGGCAGCCGGGGCGGCACGACCGTGCTGGTGAGCAGCAAGTCGGGCGAGAACGCGTTCCACGGAACCGCCTTCGAATTCTTCCGCAACGACGCGCTCGACGCGCGGAACTTCTTCGACGGCCCCAAGAAGCGCAAGTGGAGGCAGAACACCTACGGCTTCTCGCAGGGGGGGCCGATCGTGCGGGACAGGACGTTCTTCTTCGGCGGCTTCCAGGGCAACAACATACGCGAGGGCCTGACGACGCTGCTGACCGTCCCGACGGCGTTGCTGCACCAGGGCATCTTCACCGAATCGTTCCCGGGCGCCCCTGCCGCGACGCTCTACGACCCGGCGACGACCCGGATCGACCCGGCGACCGGCCGGCTGATTCGCGATCCGTTCCCGAACAACACGATTCCC
The DNA here is from genome assembly GCA_016184105.1 of Acidobacteriota bacterium. Taxonomy (NCBI): domain Bacteria; kingdom Pseudomonadati; phylum Acidobacteriota; species Acidobacteriota bacterium. The sequence goes on along the minus strand of JACPDI010000018.1, from coordinate 4,626 downwards.
GCCGGCCGCATCGATCCGATCGGCAAGGCGCTCCTGGATCTGCTGCCGCTGCCGACCTTCACCGACAGGCTCGCGGGGAACTATCTCGCGAACCCGGTCAAGACGCTGGACGATTACCAGGGGGACATCCGCATCGATCACAACATCAGCAACGACGATCGGCTGTTCGGCCGCTTCAGTTTCGAAGAGGCGGAGCAGTTCCTGCCGACGGGTCTGCCGGGGTTCGGCGCGCCTGGAGCGTTCTCGAGCAACCAGTCGTTCGAAACCAACGCGCGCAACGTGGCGGTCTCGCAGACGCACGTCTTCAGGAACAACCTGATCAACCAGTTCACCGCCGGTTACAACCGGGTGTTCAACTACATCACGTCTTTCGGATTCGGGTCGAACAAGTCGGCGGAGCTGGGCATCCCCGGCGCGAACCTCGGCACCCCCGAGACCTCGTCGCTGACCCGGATGACCATCCAGAACTTCGTCGGGATCGGAGACCGCGGGTTCTCGCCGTTCCAGGGCGGCACGAACGTGTTCCACTACAGCAACGTCCTGACGCTGGTGAAGGGATCCCACGCCCTGAACTTCGGCGGGTCGGCGCGCATGATGCAGTTGAACCTGCTGGGGGACACCGCGCTCGCCGGGCAGTTCTCGTTCACACGGTTCTTCACGGCCGGCTTCACCCCCACCGGCGCGCTCGACGCCAGGACCGGCAACGCCGTCGCCAGCCTCCTGCTCGGCCTGCCGGCGTCGGGCGGGCGCAACGATCAGCTCCAGGGCTCCGTGAAGGGGCGCCGCTGGAAGGAATTCCGCGGCTTCATCGACGACACGTGGCGGGTGAACAACAGCCTGACCATGACGCTGGGTCTGGCGTACATGGTCACGACGCCCCAGTCCGAGGCGCACGATCGCTTCAGCAACTTCGATTTCGACACCGGCGAGGTCTTTGTGGGCGGGACGGTCGGCGTGAAGACCGACTGGAGCAACGTCCAGCCCCGCATCGGATTCGCGTGGAGCCCGAAGGAAAGCACCGACACCGTCGTCCGCGGCGGCTACGGCATCTACCACGACGTCTCCGCGATGGGCGGTTCCACCGGCCCGTATCAGAACCCGCCGTTCGCGAACGCGTATTCGTTCACGAGCGACAACATCACGCCGGTCCGCACGCTGAGGACCGGCTTCCCCGACAACAGCCAGCCGGTGGATCCCGCCAACTACCGCGGCGACTGGACGACCATCGACGTGGACTTCAAGCAGGGGCGCGTCCAGCAGTGGAGCGTCAACCTCGAACGGAAGCTGCCGTTCAGTTCCGTGGCGAGCATCGCCTACGCCGGCACGTATGCCGATCGGCTGTTCGACAAGAGCCGCAACCTGAACACGGCGACGCCGGGGCCCGGCTTCAATCCCGCCGCCCGCCGCCCGTATCCGCAGCTGCAGGCGGTGACCGCCGCCCTCAGCCGTGGCTGGATGAAGTACAACTCGCTGCAGCTGAAACTCGAGCGCCGTTCGGCGGGCGGATTCTACCTGCTCGGCTCCTACACCTACGCCAAGGCGACGACCAACGGCGTGTCCGGTTTCGGCGGCGACCCGGGCATCGTCTATTTCCCGGTGGTCACCGATGAGGACATCGACGTCGGATCGGCGAACACCGACCTGCGCCACAACCTTTCGCTGAGCGCGCTGTACCAGCTGCCGTTCGGCCGGGGGGAACGCTTCCTCGGCGATCTCTCAGGCCTGCCTCAGGTGATTCTCGGAGGCTGGAGCATCAACACCATCCTCGTCGCGCACAGCGGGTATCCGCTCGGCATGAGCATGTCGAGCAACCAGTCGGGCACGGCGTTCGGCAACCGGCCCGATCGGGTTTGTGATGGGAAGCTGGACAACCCGACCGTGGCACGCTGGTTCGACACGAGCTGTTTCGCGGCGCCCGCGCCCGGCACCCTGGGCAACGCCCCGCGCACCAGCCTCTTCGGGCCCGGCCGCTGGAACGCCGACGTGGCGCTCTCCAAGAGGTTCGACCGGTTCCAGTTCCGCGCGGAGATCTTCAACGTCTTCAACAAGGCGCAGTTCTCGGCCCCCGGAACCGTCGTCGGCGCGCCCAACTTCGGCGTGATCCAGTCCACGGTGAAGTCTCCGCGACAGATCCAGTTTGCGCTGAAGTACGTCTTCTAGCGCCTCGCGCGCGGGGGGCCACGGGGCCCTCCGCGCGCCAGGGCCCTTCTGCGACTCACCCATCGCCCGCATTCGTCCCGTCCTTGTGGAGGACCCATTCACGATGGCCAGGCGCGATCACAGGAAGTGGACCATGGCGGTTGCCGCGATGCTCGTCCTCGCGGCGCCGCCCGGCGTCCACGCCCAGAAGAAGGTGTTCATCGACCAGGACCTCGGCGGCGCGACGGGGACCGACAATCAGTCGATGCTGATGCTCCTGCAGGCGCCGGACATCGAGGTGCTCGGCATCGGCATCGTGTCCGGCGACGGCCAGGTGAAGGCCAGCACGCAGTGGACGCTCCGGATGCTGGAGCTGACGGGGCACGGGCACATCCCGGTGGCGCAGGGGGCGAAGTTTCCGCTGATCAATTCGCGCGAGGAAACCGCGCTCTGGGAAGCGATGTACGGCACGTTCGGGTACAAGGGCGCCTGGAACCCCGCCCGCTATCACAGCCCGGACGAAGTGCCGGCGCTGCCGATCGGCAGCCCGTCGATCAAGCCGATCGACACGCATGCCGCGCTCTTCCTGATAGAGACGGTTCGCAAGCACCCCGGGGACGTGATCCTCTGGTGCGGCGGGCCGTTGACCAACGTCGCCATCGCGCTCGCGCTCGATCCCGAACTCCCGCAGCTGGTCAAGGAGCTGGTGCTCATGGGCGCCGGGTTCAACGTGGACAAGGGGGGGAATCACCGCGTCAACGGCCGGCGCGAGTTCAACTGGTGGTGGGATCCCGAAGCCGCCCGCATGGTGATGAGCGCGCCGTGGAAGAAGATCACGATCACGCCGGTCGACATCTCCGTGAAGACCAGTCTCTCGGAGGACATCAAGGCGGCAATCGCCAAATCGGACTCTGCGACCGCGCAGTATCTCACCGCGTACTCGCGGCCGGGCGGGCCTGGCGGCGGCGGATACATGTGGGACGAGATTGCCGCGGCCGCCGTGATCGACCCGTCGATCATCACCGAGACGAGGCAGCTCAAGGTCAATATCGACATCGATCACGGCGCCGGCTACGGGCAGACGATCTTCATCGAAGACACCGTGAAGGCGCCCGACTGGCTGTGGAAGGTGTCGACCGTGCAGGTCGATCTCGACAAGGACAGGTTCTACAAGCTGTACATCGATCTCATGTCTCGGCCGTCGAAGACGCGCTGACGAGCCGTCGAGGGCAACAATCCATGAAACGCATGTGTACCTGCGCCGTCCTCCTCGTGCTGTTCGCCGCCGCTCCGGCGCTGTCGCAGCAGCCGCTGAAGATCGTCTTCGACACCGACTTCGCCTATCCGCCCCAGGACGACGCGATGGCGCTGTTCTTCGTGCTCAACTCTCCCGAGCTGGACATCCTCGGCATCACGACGGTGGCCGGCAACAAGAGCCGGAACGTCGCTACGGCGGACGTGCTGAAAGTGCTGGAGGTGACCGGCCGCACGGAGATCCCGGTCTTCGAGGGCGCCGCCAGCCCGCTCGTGCACGAGGGGACGGAGTGGGACACGCGGCGGCACGGCGGGTGGTATTCGAATCCGGCTGCGCCGGAGCCCCCCGGAGGCTTCGCGACGAAGAAGGCGGAGTCCAGAACCGCGGTGGACTTCCTCGTCCGCACCGTCATGCAGAACCCGGGACAGGTCACCGTCCTGGCGATCGGCCCGCTGACGAACATCGCGATGGCGATCCGTCAGGAGCCGGAGTTGGTCCGCACCGTCAGGCAGCTGGTCATCATGGGCGGCGCCATCGCGTCGCTGCCGGACGGCGCCGGCAACCATACACCCAACGCCGAGTTCAACTTCTACGTCGATCCCGAAGCGGCGCAGATCGTGCTCCGGTCGGGCATGCCTATCGTGCTCTCGCCGTTGAATATCTCGCGCAAGGCCAGGTTCACGAAGGAGTGGTACGATAAGGTGGTCGCCGTCGACACTCCCATCACGCGCCTGGTCAAGGATCGTCTGGGGCCCGGCTTCCAGCAGCGGCCCGACAGGTCCTCCTTCATGTACGACCAGATCGCCGCCGTCACCCTGATCGATCCCACGCTGATGAAGACGGTTGACCTGTATGTCGACGTGGACGCGAACCACGGCCCCAACTACGGCGTCTCGGTCGGCGCGACGCAGCCCTGGCCTGGCGGCGAACGCGCCCGGAAGATGCAGGTGCAGACCGATCTCGATTTCGACACGTTCATCCGGTTGTACGTGGAGCGCATCACACGGCCGGCTCCGGCCATGAAGAGAGGACAGGAATGACTCCTCCCCGCATCGCCGTCGTCGGCAGCGCCAACATCGATCTCGTCACGTTTGCCGACGCGTTTCCCGTTCCCGGCCAGACGATCTTCGGCCAGGACTTCGATCTCGGCTTCGGCGGGAAGGGCGCCAACCAGGCGGTCGCGGCGCGTCTCTGCGGCGCGCAGGTCTCCATGGTGGCGAGGGTTGGCTCGG